>CADDZK010000132.1 GCA_902812425.1 Actinomycetota bacterium | reverse complement strand
CGGCTCGGACCGCTCGGCCGCCTCTCGCGCCGCATCGAGCAGCTCTATAGTCTCCAGGGTCGCTTCCCGCTGATCGTAGCCCGTCCTGGCTGTCCGCAGGAGGGTTTCGGAGAGGTCGCGCACCCGGCGTGCCTCGCGGTCGAGGTGCTTGAGAAAGCGGCGGCGTACACCAGCATCCTCCTCTCCTTGCAGGAGATCGGCGATCCCGATCACGGAGGTGAGGGGGGTCTTGAGCTCGTGGGCGGCGATGGACAGAAACCGCTGCCGCCTCGCCTCGAGGTGTCCCACGCTCGAGAGCTCGTGCACGATCACGAGCACGCTGCCCCTGTGTTCGTCGAACTCTTTTAGGCGTCTGAGCCTGATGCGCAACGGCACATCACCCCTGCTCGCCACGGCCTCCGGGCACTCGCCCAGCTCCGCGCAGCGCGACACCGCCCTTCGCAGGTCGAAGTCATCGAAGGGGTCGGGTAGCTCCTGGGGCTCCTCCAGACTCCTCACCCTCTCTTTGCTCATCCCGAGCATCGTTCTGGCTGCGGGGTTGGCGAAAAGAACCCTGCCCTCAAGATCGGTGGCCAGCACCCCCTCGGAGATGCCGTCGAGTATCGCGTCGAGCAAGTCGCTTCGCTCCCGCGACTCGTGGGTCGAGTGCCCCATCTCTCGCCTGGAAGGTTCCTCCATAACACGGCTCCTCTCTAGCGGTGCAGCCATGCAAACGCCCAGAGGACTGAACTTGAAACCATGCTACATGCATGGCGCGAGGCGTTCTGTATACTGGATATACACACGCCGCCCCCAACGCTGATTATGATTAAAAATGGCCCGAAAGATGCAGAGCCGGGAGCGCCGAGAGGGAGGGATGTGGGATGCCGATGTCTGGGGGAGGAGAGGCGCGGATTTTCTCTGGCGTGGATGTCCTAGAGCCGCTCTCGCAGGAGGAGCTAGACGAGCTCGCCTGGAGGTTGCCGGACAGGAGGCTGGAGGAGGGCGAGATCCTCTACAGCCCGCACGAACGCGGCGATGGTCTCTTCGTGCTCAAGGAGGGGCGCGTGCGTCTGTACAGGACGGATGTCCGGGGCGGAGAGTTCACGCTGGAGGTGCTGGGAGAGGGGACGGTGTTCGGCGAGATGTCACTCGGTCCGGGGCGGCTCAGGGCGGCGTACGCGCAGGCCGTGGAGCCCTCGCTCGTCGCCGTACTGCGCAGGACGGAACTGGAGGATTTGATCCGCGAGAACCCCGAGGTGGGGGTCAGGCTGACGCGTCTGCTCGCTGATCGGCTCAGGCTGGCCCAGAACCGGCTCGCTGACTTCGCCAGCAAGGACGTGAGGGGACGCCTCGCCAGCCTCATCCTCTACCTCGCCGAGGGCGAGGGCGTCGCAACCGGCAAGAACGAGTACAGGATACCCACGCGCTACACCCACGAACGGCTAGGGACCATGATCGGTGCGGGGCGCGTCGCCGTCAGCAGGGCCTTCGCCGAGCTTCGCGAGGCAGGGGCCGTAGAGCGGAGAGGCCGGCTGATCCACATCGTAGATCTAAAGGCCCTGGAGCGCGCCGCTGAAGCAGGGTGAGGTCCCCGACCCTACCGAGAGCCTCTGCCTATTTGGGTACTACCTCGTATTCGCCGAGCTTGCCGCCTCCCTTCGAGGCCAAGACGAGAGCGCGAAGGGAGCTCACCACGATAATGACGTAGTCTCTACGCCGTGGTGAGGGGTATTCTGCCGAGGGGCCGTTGAATGGCGGCGCACCCCACTACAGGTCAGTTTCGTCGGGGGCCTCTCTCTCCTCGGGCCCCAGCGAAGGGCTCTTCTCGGTAAGCTCGTCTACCACGACGCTCACCACCACCGTCGTCGGGACCGCCAGAAAAGCGCCGATGATAGGTCCGAGCAGTGTGCCCAGTACGAGGAAGGCGATGATGACCACCGCCGTGGAGATCCTCACCTGGCGGCCCATGATCTGTGGCTGGAGGATATTACCCTCTATCTGGTTCAGGATCACGAAGAGGGCCACGACCTCAAGGGCTTTGACCGGAGAGATGGTCAAGGCCAGGAGCGCGGGCAACAGCCCGCCCACGACCGAGCCTGCAAAGGGGATTATGTTGAGGATGCCGGCTAAGAGTCCGAAGGTGAGAGGCAGGGGCACCCCGAGAAACCAGAGCCCCAGGCCGGACCCGAACCCGATGAAGGTGGCGACGAGCGCGACCCCGACGATCCAACCCCTGAGCCTGGCGCCGACCCGACCGAGGAGCTCCTCGATCCCTTCGCGACGCTCTATCGGTACCAGCCTCAGGATACCCGAGATGTAAAAGCCCGGGCTGATGGCGAAATACAGGGCCAGGAACACCACCGCCACGACCGCTGCGGCGGCCGTGGCCGCAGAGTACAAGAGGGTCGGCAACGAGTTGATGAACTGGGAGAGGTAGCCGCGCAGTTGCTCCGAAAACCGCGAAGCGTCGGGGATCAGGGGCAGGTCGCGGAACAGGTTCGCCACCGACTGGAGAGACCCAGGCCCCTCAGATGTCAGCTGCCGAAACTCCTTCAAGAGGTTCGGCACCATCACCAACCAGACCACGGCACCGAACGCGCAGATCCCCACCAGCAGCACGATCACCGAGAGCCAGGTAGGGAACCTTGCCCTGTCAAGACCTCGCACGATGGTTCTCAAGATCAGCGCCAAGAGCAAGGCTATCGCTACGAGCTCCAGGACCGGCAAGAGTTTGTAGACCAAGAACAACCCCGTGCCTGAGACGACGAGCACGATGGCGGCGAGCGGTGCGCCGCGGCTGAGCTTGTCCGAGAGCCTCTCCTGGCGTTCCGATCCGGACACCACCTTGCCCCTTTCGCGGTTTCTCCGGCGGCTGTGCCGCCCTGGCGTCCCTCGCCGCCTTCAACTTTGTCGCCTTCTAGCAAGGACCCAGGCAACATCTCCACGGTGACGTTCGCGCTAGAGTCCTCTCGGCAGGCGGCTGCGGGCCGCAACCTTCTCTGGCGGGCGCAGCGGCGAAGGTGCAGGCGGCGCCTTCCCGGATGCCCCGGCTCCCTGCGAGGAGAACGGACTGCAGCATCCGGTCTCTTCGCCCGGTGCGGTCGGTGTCCGCCGGTCTTCTGCGCCGCCGCACGAACCCCTGACTACTCCGCAGGCGGCTCGGGTCGGAGGTCTGATCGCACGCGGACAGTGGTCCGCGATCCCTCTTCCCGCGACCGGCTCCTTGGATCGTGGAGCTACCGCTAGAGCATCCGCAGACGCAGCTCCTCCGAGTTGAAGGTCGACTCCATAGATGCCCTGGCCGCGTGCACGAGCTCCGGGTTGCAGATGACCTCGTCCACCTCTTCTCTTGAAGCATTGCGGCGCACGTACTCTTCCTCTACCACGTCTCTTAGGTGCGCACCGGCCTTTATGCGGTGGACGACGTATTGGAGAACCTTCTCCTCCCGCTCGCCGTGGGGCGACCCGACGAAGAGGTACTCCCAAAAGCTCTGTTCTCTTTGGGGCATCTTCGGTCCTCTCGCTAGCCGATATGTATCAGTAACAATGTAGTCGGAATTTGTGGGGTTTTGGTAAGCGCTCGTTCACGTTCCGTAAGGGCTGCGTTAAGAGCTCTCAACAAGAGCGCAGAACCATCCGATCCCAGCGGTCTGGTGCTGCCTGGGAGCCGTGCACCCCGAAGAACGGTGGGCGGAGTTCCATGGTCGGGAAGGTTCACCCGAGAGTGGAGATGTAACTGACAGTTTGCGGCCTACGGTAAAGAAGCTCTGAAGGTCGCCTACCTCTCCCGTTTTGCCCGGGGTGGAGACGGCAGGCCTTCGTCGCCTTCCCCGCGCTCCGGCCGAACGGCTCGCGCTTGTGACCCTCTTTACTATATCTTAACCCAAGCTTTGGCATCCACTAATCGTGATAGCCGTCGCCGATGTTAAGCTCCTAAAGCAGTGGAAGACCGATGGTGTGCTAATCTCCTCCCCCGCATGCCATCGGTCTACTAGGTGCGAAGAGAAAAGGGGCTAAAGCACGATCGGAGCAACTACAGACGGTACTGGAGGGGAAGACTGGCCGGGGTTGGGGTGGTCTGTCCGAGGGGGTATGAGGTTCTTCCGAGATGCGGAGAGAAGGCTTGCGTGTCGACGCGTCCTGCGGAAGGCGGCGTGGTTCCCGGCATGCAGGCCAGACGGTAAGACGCGCCGGCGGCACCGTAGCAGGGCGGTCGGCCGTTCAGGCCTTCGGACGGCCCCGTCTCGAGCCGCCAGAGCACAAGGTGGAGGGATGAAAACATATGGCGCAAGACAGAGAAGCTCTCATCCGCCAGGCCAAAGCGGTGTTGGAGTTCAACTGGACGGGGGAGTACACGCAGCCAGGACCACGCCTCTACCCTCACCAGTGGTCGTGGGACTCGGCGCTAATCGCCATGGGCTATGCCCACTACGACCAGGCGCGCGCGGAGAAGGAGATGCGCCACCTCTTCTCGGCCCAATGGAAGAACGGGCTCCTGCCCCAGATCGTCTTCAACACCGAGTTCCATAACTACTTCCCCGGACCCAGCTTCTGGCACGCTGGCGAGAGTCCAGACGCCCCCGAGCATCACAGGACATCGGGCGTGGTCTTGCCACCGGCTCATGCAACCGCCGCTTTGCACCTCTACCGGCACGCCGGCGACGCGCGGGCATTCCTCAAAGAGGCGTTCCCGCACCTCGAGGCGTGGCATGAGTATCTCTACAGAGAGCGCGACCCCGCGGGCGAGGCCCTAGTCTACATCCGCCATCCGTGGGAATCGGGCATGGACAACTCCCCGATGTGGGATGCGATCCTGCAGCGCCTCCATCTCCGCAAGGGCGAGATCCCGACCTACCGGCGCGCCGACACCCAGACCGTCTCCTCACAGGACAGGCCTACCAGCGCATCCTACGACCGGTTCGCCTGGCTGGTGAAGTTCTTCGCCGAACGGGAGTATGACGAGCAGCGCATCAGGGAGGACTGCCCGTTTCTCGTGCAGGACGTGCTCTTCAACTCGCTCCTTTGCAAATCTGGAAGAGACCTCGCCGAGATCGCGCGCGTTCTGGGCGAGGATCCATCCCCCTTCGAGGAACGCTCGGAGAAGACGGCGCGCGCCATAGACGAGAAGCTCTGGGACGAGGAGCGCGGGACGTACCTGGATTACGACCTGCGAAGCGGCGCACCGATACCGGTGTACTTCGCGCCCAACCTGGTTGGGCCGCTCTACGCTGGTGTCCCCGACGACTCGCGGGCGGGGCGCGTGGTCGAGTCACTGGAGAAGGACGGTTTCGGCCTCGCGGACGAAGGCGTCATGCCGGTGCCGAGCTACGACATAAACGGCTACGGGTTCTCGCCGGAGCAGTACTGGCGGGGTCCGGTCTGGATCAACATCGACTGGTTCTTGATGCATGGCCTCGAGGACTACGGGTATACCGCCCAGGCGGAACGTCTGCGGCGTACGATAGTTGACCTCTGCGAAGGCTCGGGTTTTCACGAGTACTTCGATCCCTTAAGCGGCGAAGGACACGGCTCCGTCCTGTTCTCATGGTCGGCGGCCCTGCTCATAGACACCCTCATGGACGGCGGGAGGTAGAACATGCAGCTGGAGAACAAGGTCGCCGTGGTTACAGGGTCTTCTTCCGGCATAGGGAGGTCGATAGCGCTCGCCTTCGCCCGTGAAGGGGCTGCGGTCACCGTAGACTACAGGGGCCACCCGGACGAGGCCAAGAAGGTGGCGGAAGAGGTCGAAGGCTCCGGCGGTCGCGCCCTCGTCGTCAGGGCAGACGTCTCCAAGCCCGAGGATGTCGAGGGTCTGATCCGGGAGACGGCACGAGAGTTCGGCCGCCTCGACATCATGGTCAACAACGCGGGAATCGAAGAGAAGATGCCCTTCCTGGAGACGCCCTTCGAGGTGTACGAGCGGGTCCTGGCGGTCAACCTGGGCGGAGCCTGGCTCGGCTGCCAGGAGGCGGCCAGGCGGATGGTCGAGCAGGGAGAGGGTGGGCGCATAATCAACGTCTCGTCGGTACACGAGGAGAGGCCCATGCCGGACAACTCTCCCTACTGCGCGGCGAAAGGAGGCTTGAGGATGCTGATGCGCACCATCGCCGTCGAGCTCGCCCCCCACGGCATCACCGTCAACAACATCGCCCCCGGGGCCATCGAGACCCCGATCAACGAGAACCTTAATGAGAACCCCGAGCAGATGGAGGAGCTACTCTCCGAGATACCGCTAGGAAGGATGGGCAGACCGGAGGAGGTTGCGGAACTCGCGCTTTACCTCGCCTCCGGGGCCGCCTCCTACGTGACGGGCAGCACGTTCTATATAGACGGCGGGATGATGCGTCAGGCGGGGAGCCTGTAGTGTTCCGTTTCGGCGTCAGCCAGTTCACGAGTACTCCCTGGAGCTTCGAGGAGGACGTAGAGAACTACGTCCGGCTCGGCGTCGACGCCATCGAGATATGCGAGGAGAAGCTGGTGGAGGACCGCGTCACGGAGCAGCTCGCCCTGGTCGGGGAGAGCGGCCTGACCATAGGCTCGGTCCAGCCCGAGGTGCGTACACTGTTCCCGAGCCGGACCCAACCGGAGCCCGAAGAGCCAGGCGAGCGCGCGGCGAGGTTTCGGCACGCTATCGAGCGGTTCGGGGGGTTCGCGGAGGGCGTACCCTTCGTCTGCAACACAGGCCCCCCGCCCGGCGGCAATGTAAGGGAGGTCATGGAGGTTGCAGCGAGGGAGGGGCGTGTCCTGGCCGAATGTGCCGCTGAGTACGGCGCGAGCATAGCGCTCGAGCCCTTGAGTCCTGCGCTTATGAACGTGGAGAGTGCGATCTGGACTCTCGAGCAGGCTATGGGGATCGTGGCCGTAGTCGATAGGCCCAACTTCGGCATCTGCCTCGACCTCTGGAACATCTGGCAGAACCCTGACGTCGCCGATCAGATACTTGCGTGTGGCGACCGCATCCTGGCCGTACACGTCAGCGACTGGCGTACTCCCCGCTCTTTCGAAGATCGCCACGTCGTCGGGAGGGGCGAGATCCCGCTTCCTGAACTGATCCGCGCGATACAGGAGGCCGGCTACCCCGGCGCCTACACGCTGGAGATCTTCTCTCGAAACGTACCCGACTCTCTGTGGGAACCAGGAGGGTTGGACGCGGTTATCACGGAGAGTCGGGATGAGCTGAAGAAGGCCTTCGATATAGCGGGTGAACCTCTCCGATGAGCGGCTCTGCGCCAAGCCCGTTCGCACCTGAACGTCTACCGCACGGCACGATGCCACCCTTATATGGTCCCGCGGATCGTCCGCGAGTCCCTCGCTCGGTTTGCCGAAGGGTTCACCGGGAGGGACGCGGATGAGAGCAGTTCTTTCCAACGTGATAGAGGCGGAAGTCTCGGAGAAGAGTAGCCTTGAAGAGAACGAATCGAGAGAGCTTCTCAGGCTCCTCCGAGCGGAGGGTTTCGGGATCGCACGGCGCTCCTACGGTGCTGGCGCGGAGATGAGCGTAGGGGAGGGTGGGCCGGCGCTATACATTCTGACCTCCGGGGTAGCCTCGCTGTCTCGGGTGAGATCCGCGGGCAAAGAGGCCACGCTCGGGCTGCTCAAGGATTGGGATGTCTTCGGGCTTCTGGAGTTCGCGGAGGATCCGATCCGGCGGGTAACGTTCCGCACGGTGACCCCCTGCGAGGTGGCGAAACTCCCGCGCCCCCTGTTGGAAGCGGCCATGAGAAGAAACCCGCTGATCGCCCTCAAACTGCTAACCCTGCAGGATGCACAGCTAACCCGCTACGAGGAGTTTGTCGCCAGGATCTCGTCTCGCAGCATCCCCGCGAGGTTGTCTGCTCTCCTCCTGTTCCTCTCCGAGAAGTTCCCGGACGGACGACCGGACGCCCCGCGGCGGGTCACGATCGCGGCGCGCTTCACCCAAGAGGAGCTGGCGGCCATGACCGTCACAACCCGCGAATCGATCGCCATCACGATGGGCGAGCTGAGGCGACGGGGGATCATAGAGGTGCGAAGCGGCACCATAACCGTGGTCGACATCGAGGGGCTGCGAGAGATCTCGGGCAGAGATCGGATAGGCTCCGAGAGTCGCACCGGCGTTGAGGAGATGACACGAAACGCCCAGCGTGCGGTATTCGACACTGCGCCCTCGTCCGGCCAGCCTCGGGCAAACCCTCTACTCCCGGCCGGTTCTCCGATGCGACGCCAGAGTGCCAATCTTCGGCACTTTAACAAACATTAGCATTAACCCTACCGTCCGCTTACCAAAATTTACGTAACGCTAACAACTCTCCTTCACACTGGAGCCGATCAACAAAATGGAGGGCCATAACCAGGACCTGGAGCAAGCTCTTTCTACGAGGTAGATCGCTTCTGGAAGAGGGGACGAGGAGGCGTATCGTGGCGGGTGGTAGCGTGAGTTTGGCGGGCGAGTAAGTCGGCATGGCGGCGCGGGCCACGCTCTGCAGAGGGTTGTATGGGCTCGACGGCCGGTGGCGGGTCCAGCGCCTGGGAGGCGTGCTTCCGCCCATGGTCGGGGTCAGCAAGGCGATCCGGGGACGGCGGGGCAAGGTTCGCCTGGGCCCGCTACCGGGTCCACCCTTCCGGGTAGAGAGCCGCGGGGAAGGCATCGCGCTGGTCTACCTTCCGCCGCTCTCTGCGTTCACCGACGAACTCGAGGCCGGTTCGGGAGATTCCTGGGAGGGGCGGACGCTATTTGGCGGGTACGTCCTCGGACGGTTCCGGATGACGCGGGTCGGATGCTAGCTCCAGCTACAAGGTCAATACCAATCGCGACTATGAGAGGTGGGTGCTTGTGAAGGCGTTGACGTGGCACGGTAACGAGGACGTAAGGGTCGACACGGTGCCCGACCCGAGGATCGAGGAGCCGACGGACGCGATAGTGCGCATCACGTCGACGGCTATCTGCGGTTCGGATCTGCACCTCTACTCGGTGCTCGGGATGTGGATCGAGGAGGGCGACATCCTCGGCCACGAACCCATGGGCATCGTGGAGGAGGTTGGACCCGAGGTTACCCACATAAAGCCGGGAGACCGGGTGGTGATGCCCTTCAACATCTCGTGCGGGCACTGCTTTATGTGCGACCGTGGGCTCTACGCCCAGTGCGAGACGACGCAGGTCACGGAGTACGACAAGGGCGCGGCGCTCTTCGGTTACACCAAGCTCTACGGCGCCGTCCCGGGTGGGCAGGCCGAATATCTGCGCGTCCCGCAGGCCCAGTTCGGGCCGATCAAGGTGCCAGAAGGGCCACCGGACGAGAGGTTTCTGTACCTGTCGGACGTCCTGCCCACCTCCTGGCAGGCCGTCGAGTACGCTTCCATCCCCGAAGGCGGGAGCGTGGCGGTCTTCGGGCTCGGTCCTATCGGCCAGATGTGCGCCCGCATCGCGCGCCAGCGTGGGGCCGGGAGGGTCTTCGGCGTAGATCTCGTACCCGAGAGACTAGAGATGGCGCGCCGCCACGGCATCGAGGTGCTCGACCGCGAAGACCACGACGACGTTGCGACCGCCCTAAAGGAGCTTACCGATGGACGCGGCCCCGACTCTGTGATCGACGCCGTAGGCATGGAGGCCCACGGCGCCCCGACCGGAGAGGTGGCGCAGAAGGCCACGGGCCTTCTCCCGGATCAGATCTCCGCCCCACTGACCGAGAAGGTTGGGGTGGACCGGCTCTCGGCGCTCTACGAGGCGATGGATACGGTGCGCCGGGCCGGCACGATCTCGATCATCGGGGTCTACGGCGGTCAGGCCGATCCCTTCCCTATGATGGACCTCTTCGACAAAGGCGTCGAGATCCGCATGGGACAGGCGCATGTCAAGCGCTGGATAGACGACATCATGCCGCTTCTGACCGGCGATGGGGACCCTTTGGGCGTGGAGGATCTCAAGACCCACGAGCTGCCGCTGGAGGAGGCTCCGCACGGCTACGAGATCTTCCAGAAAAAGCAGGAA
>CADDZK010000131.1 GCA_902812425.1 Actinomycetota bacterium | reverse complement strand
GGTAAAGTTCGATCTGGTCGCATACAGCTTCTCTGTCCGGCATGTAATCTTTGAACTTCCCCGGGGCTATCGGTTCGCTCAGAGCTACCGTGTTCGGCAACTTGTTCAACAGATGGCAGACTAGAGTAGTGCCTGATCGGCCTGTCCCGGTGAGCACGATGTTATGGCGGTCTCTCTTGATGGCGGGCGTCACTGCTCCTCTTTGTGATCAGATGACGAACGGTACACAGTATAGTTTAGGCCATCCCCGGATTCTATCGTATCCAGCCTCGGAAGGTCGAAGCAATATCTGGGGGATCTCTTTTCGGAGCTCCGATGTTCGGTTCCGACAGGCTCTCTCCCTCGATTATCCGTCGGTCCGTGAGTAGAGTTCTCTACACCTGGCGCAAAACTGCTCAAGGATTTCCTGCAGGCTGGGCCATGGACTCGTCGGACTTGAATAGGGCCTTTCTATGCAGTTTGTCGAGTGCTTTGCCGATCTTCCACTGTCGCGAGCGCAGCAGGGTACCAGCCATTAACGAAGTTCGGTCGCATTAGTACTACTGAAGAGTAGGCAGCAAACGTTTAGGATGTGGCGTCATGTCTGAGGGTCTGAGGTGAGAACGTGGAAGGCGGCGGTCGCGTCGCTGGCGTTGCTATTGCTCGCAATGGGCTGCGGCGCGAACGACGCGGATAAAGTAACGAATACCGTAGACTCCAAAGCCACCTCACGGATCGACGGGCCGACCTCGCAAGGGCCCGCTGACGGCAGGCCGAACGTCGTTTTCGTGATGACCGACGACATGGATAAGAAGCTGCTGCAAGAGATGCCCACCGTCCGATCGCGGATGGTGGACATGGGCGTCACGTTCGACAACGCCTTCGTTACCCAGTCTCTGTGCTGCCCTTCGCGGGCGACGATCCTGCGGGGGCAGTATCCCCACAACCACTCGATAACGTCGAACGACCTCCCCGACGGCGGGGCCGTGCGGTTCCGCAGGCTTGGTCTCGACGACTCCACGTTCGCCACCTGGCTCGACGATTCGGGATACAGGACCGGGCTGGTCGGGAAGTACCTGAACAACGCCCAGGAGGACTACGTGCCGCCTGGATGGGACGAGTGGTACGGCATGACGGGCATGGCCTCGGATCGCACCCTGAACCAGAACGGGACCATCCGCCACTACCCCCGCGCGACCGTTATGACCGACGTGTACAGGGAGAAGGCCCTGGATTTTCTGCGGCGGGCGACCGACGATACCTCGGACCCGCCGTTCATGCTCTGGGTGGGCACCTTCGCGCCCCATCTGCCGGCCAAGTACTCAGGCCGCCACGCCGACCTGTACCGGGGCGCGCGGCTCCCGAAGCCGCCTTCCTTTAACGAGCAGAACGTATCGGACAAACCCGGGTGGATCCGCAAGACGCCCCCGCTGAAGCCGGATGAGGTCAAGACCTTGCAGGAGCAGCACAGGGACCAGTTGCGGTCGCTCAGGGATGTAGATGAGATGGTCGGCGCCATGTTGGACCTGCTGCGGGACAGGAAGGAGCTGCGCGACACCTACGTAGTGTTCACCACGGACAACGGATTGCAAAGAGGCGAGCATCGGCTGCTGAAGAAGAACACGCCGTACGAGGAGTCAGCGGGCGTTCCGCTCGTCATCAGGGGACCCGGCGTGCCTGCGGGCGTGGCGCGCGACCAGCTGGTGATCAACAACGATTTCGCGCCCACCTTCGCCGACTGGGCCGGCGTAGAGCCCCCGAGCTTCGTGGACGGTCGGAGCCTCGCGCCGCTCCTGGGGCCTGATCCACCGACCGGACCGGCCTGGCGGACGGCCATCCTCAACGAGCATCATCAGACAACGCCATCGCGTATACCCGATTACGAGGCAGTCAGGACCGCCGCCCACACCTACGTGCAGTGGGAGACGGGAGAGCGAGAGATCTACGATCTGAGGAGGGACCCCTACGAGCTGAACAGCATCGACGAGAGGGCAGACCCCTCCCTGATAGCTCGTCTGAGGACGCGCTTGAAGATGCTCAGGGACTGCGCGGGGACGACGTGCATAGCGACCGAGGGGCCGTGACCGGTAGGAGAGGGGCGCTCTCTGGCAAGGAGCCGGTCTCTCGCGCAGCGCTTCTTCCGACCGACGTAGCCCGGCGGGCCTGTTGATAACCCCTCGACTCTTCTGTTAGTTTGCCCACGTAGTCCTCCTATTGACAGGCTAAGGAGATCCTCCTATGCGTCTCAGAGAAAGCTCGGCCATATCTCTACTCCTCCCGCTCGTACTCTGCGTTCTGCTCGCCGGACTCTTCGCCGGCTGCGGTGGTGGTAGCAGCGACCAATCTGGGAACGGCGGCGGTAACCAGGCGCAGAAAAAGGGCGGTGAGGCCGCCAAGAAGCAGGCACCCCAGAAGAAGATAGCCCTCGGAACGGTAAGGAGCTTTCATGAGGACAGGAGGAGGCTCTCCCTGCGGCCGGCTGCGAATGCCCAGAGCAAGAAACCGCTGGCCTTCAAGATCAGGAAGAAAGCCGAGATCACCCTGGCCGGGAAGAAGGCCGAGCTCTCAGACGTGAAAGAGGGCCAGCAGGCCCAGATCACGTACGTCGTGAAGAACGATGTGAACAGGGCCATCACCGTGCATCTGTTCGAGGCAGGCGGACAGAGCGCCGGGGGAGGCGAGAAGACCGGCTAAGACACCCCGCGAGATGTCCCCCCTCGCCCGTAGCGCCAACATGAGGGTGCTCCTCACGGGGGCCACGGGTCTTCTCGGGGGCGCGCTCCTCGAGTTGCTGCTGGCGGAGGGCCATGAGGTGCGCTGCCTCGTCCGCGCCGAGAGCCCCAACGCCTCCAGGCTCGACGCAGGACTGGTAGAGATCCTGCGCGGAGACGCATCTGATGAAGAAGACCTCTACCGCGCGCTGAAGGGCGCGGACGCCCTCGTGCACGTCGCGGGGATCGAGCACTCTCCGTCCGTCGTACGGGCGGCCCGCCGCGCCGGCGTCGAAAGGGTGCTCGTGGTCGGCAGCACGAGCGTGCACTCGGCCTACGCTTTCCGCTCCTCTCCGAAGCTCGAGATGGAGGAGCTGGTGCGCGGGAGCGCTCTCGCGTGGACTATAGTGCGCCCGTCCATGATCTACGGCTCCGAGCTGGACAAAAACGTACACCGCCTGCTGCGCTTCCTCGACCGCTCGCCCGTCTTCCCGATCTTCGGTCCAGGGACGAACCTCTGGCAGCCCGTCTATTACGAAGACTGCGCGCGGGGCGTACTCGAAGCTGCGAAGCGTCCCGTCTCCGTCCACCGCAGCTACGACCTGCCGGGAGCCGAACCGCTGACGTACCTCGACCTCGTAAAGACTGCAGCCTGGGCCCTGGGAAGAGAGCCGCGCATCGTCAGGCTGCCGATCGAACCCGTCCGCCGCGCCCTCGTCGCCGCCGAGAGGTTGAGGCTCCCTCTACCCGTGGACTCTGGCCAGGTGACGAGGCTGCGCGAAGACAAGGCCTATCCTTATGAGGATGCCAGGCGCGACCTCGACTACGCGCCACGTCCCTTCCGCGAGGGCGTGGCGCTCGAAGTCTCCCGCCTGCGGAGGCTCGGAATATTGCGGTCGTAGGGTGCTACACTGAAACCGTGTAGCACGAGAGGAGCTGGTATGGCCAATCTGACGATCACGGTCGACGAGGAGACGGTAAAGCGGGCGAGGATGCGGGCACTTGAGGAAGGCACCTCGGTGAACGCTATATTGCGGGACTACTTGGAGGATTACGCCGGCGTCCGGCGGGAGCGGCGGGAAGCTCTGCAGAGGATACTCGCCTCTTCCAGGGAGTCGAACTCGGGGTCGGGTCCTGGAGGCCGCACCTGGACGCGAGGTGACATCTACGAGGAGAGGCTCGGACGGTACGGTAAAAAGTGAAGCGCTCCTTCTTCGACACCAACGTTCTGCTCTATCTCTTCGATAACCGCGACCCGAACAAAAAGATAGCGGTCCAGGAGCTTATCCAGCGGGAGGTCGAGGCGGATCGAGTATCTCTAAGCACGCAAGTCCTGCAGGAGTTCTACGTGAATGCGACCCGAAAGCTCGCCTTCCCGCTCTCTGCTGAGGAGGCCGGGGCGAGAGTTCGAGACTTCTCCAAGTTTCCCTTGGTGCAGGTTGATGTTCCCTTGATCTTGGCGGCCATAGCCAGGAGCCAAAGGATGTCGCTCCCCTTCTGGGACGCACTGATCGTCGAGGCCGCGCTGAAGGCTGGCGCCGACAGATTGCTCACTGAGGACATGCAGCACGGTCAGGTCATCGAGGGTATGCGTATTGAGAACCCGTTCTTGTAGGTTGCCGCTGTGAGCGGGGTGGTCGCCGGTGGCGTAGCATTCCTGGTAGCGGGGGCGCTCGTGCCGCTGCTCGTGCGCTTCGCTGTCGGGCGGAGCCTGCTCGACGTCCCCAACCTCCGCAGCTCGCACGAGGTCCCGACGCCCAGGCTCGGGGGCGTCGCCATCTTCCTTGGTACGCTAGCAGGAGTTGCGCTACTGCGCCCCGAGGGGGTGTCGCAGTTGCTCGTGGCGGCGGCCGTCGTATGGGCCGTCGGGCTCGCCGACGACCTCTCCAACCTCCACTTCGGCGTGAAGGCGCTCCTCCAGGCACTGGCCGCCGTCGGGCTGCTCGTCTTCTATCCGCCCACTATAGTCTCTGCCGCCCCTGGGCCGCTCGGTATCCTGATTTTCGCCATCGGGGTGTTCTGGATAGTCGCCTTGAGCAACGCCTTCAACTTCATGGATGGCATCGACGGGTTCACCGGGGGAGTCGCGCTCGTGAACGCTCTCTTCCTCGCGCCGCTCGCGGGAGCGGCGGGTGGTTTCCTGCCGGCGCTCATCGGAGCTACGGCGGGGTTCCTGATCTGGAACATAAACCCCGCATCCATCTTTATCGGTGACTCGGGGGCCTACTTCCTCGGCTTCAGCCTGGCCGCGGTGGCCCTCTACGCACCCGCGCTCGCGGGGCAGGAGTGGACGCCCCTCGGTTTCCTGGCCTGCATCGTGGTCTTCACGCCGTACCTCTTCGACACCGGATATACACTACTCAGGCGGTTGCGAAGCGGGGCGGGGAAGAGCATCTTCCTGGCCCACAGGGAGCACATCTACCAGCGGATCACCCCGACCACGGGGATGCACAGGCGCACGAGCAACCTCTACTACGGGGCGAGCGTCGTCTCGGGATTCGCCGCTCTGCTTATCTACAGGGGAGGTGCCCTCTCGTTGTTGGTAGGCGTCGCGCTGGCGCTGGCGTGCTGCGTCCTGCTCGCAGCGCTGCCGAAGCTGATCAGCTAGTCAGCACGGCGCCTTTGGCGCCTCTCAGCGCGCTTCGGGCCTTTTCAGCTTATCCTCGGATGGCGCCTCGCCCACGCTCAGCGAGCGAAGCCACATAGCCAGAGCTACTCCTTCCGGAAGGCACTCACTATATCCTTGCTCTTGCTGACAGGCTGAAATGCTGACGAGCGAAGCCCGAAGGGCGTAGGGGCTGACAAGCGAAGGCGAAGCCGGAGCGGGCTCTGACTAGCTGACAGGCTAAAAGTAGCTAGATCCGCCAACAAAAGTTAAGATATGTGATTATGTGGCTTTTGCAGAGGATGGGGGAGAGGCTCCTTGGCGTCTTAGACCGGCTGCAGCGCGCCTTCCACCGCTCGCCGCCTGCGTTCAGGCGCGGGGCCGCTATGCTCGTCGACGCCCTCATAGTCATGGAGTCCTTCGCCGTCGTGCTCGTCGTCCGCTTCGCCGGCGACGTACAGATGGAGTTCTGGCGTTTCTTCTGGCCGTTTGCGATCTTCTCCGCCATAGCGTTCATCCTGCTACTGAACGAGAGCGGGGTCTACAGGAGCATCCTCAGGTATACGGGCATCTACCAGGGCGTGCAGGTGTTGAGCGCGACGGCCATAGCGGCCGGCGGTCTCTTCCTGGCGGTTTTCTGCGTCGGGCCTGCGGGGTTCGGGATCATGAAGTTCAACCCCGTGCCGCTCTCGGTGCCGCTGGTCGGCTCCGTGCTCGCCTACGTGCAGCTCGTCGCCGTGCGCCTCTACCCCAGGGTCTTCTACGAGCTCTCTCTGAGGGAGGTCGGGCGCAGGACGCGGACGGTCATCGTTGGTACGGGAGAGGCGGGCGTGGCGCTGGCCGGTCATATCTGGCGCACGGCTGCCTCGGAGGCGCAGGTCGTCGGCTTCATAAGTGAGTCGCGGGAGGAGGTCGGCAGGCACATAGAGGGCGCGCCTGTGCTCGGGGTGGTCGAGGACCTCGAAGATATCATCTCCCAGCACGGCATAGACCAGGTCATCATAGCCAAGCCGCAGGCGGGTCGGGAGGAGATGGATTGGATCTGGCGTACCTCCATCCGCGCCTCAGCCGAGGTGAAGGTCATGCCGGACCTCGGGGAGTTCCTGGCCGAGGGCACAATCAAGCTGAGAGAGCTCCAGATCGAAGACCTCCTCGGGCGCGAGCCCGTGGACATAGACCTCGACGCCCTCTCCGACTACATCAACAGTAAGCGGGTGCTCGTTACCGGCGCGGGAGGCTCTATCGGCAGGGAGCTCTCGCGTCAGATCTCACGCCTCGGGCCGGCGAAGCTGGTCCTGCTCGACCGCGACGAGAGCGGCCTCTATTACCTGAACACAGAGCTCAGGCGCGAGGACTTCTACGACGCCGAGATCTTCGTCGGCGACGTCACGCACGCCGAGCGCGTCAGCTTCGCCTTCGAGACCTTCAGGCCGCAACTGGTCTTCCACGCCGCAGCCTACAAGCACGTCCCCATGATGGAGCTGCAGGCGACGGAGGCCATCGTCAACAACGTCCTCGGCACCCTCAACGTCGCCCGCGCCGCCGGCGCCTACGGGACGAGCAAGTTCATCAACGTCTCGACGGACAAGGCCGTGAACCCCGTCAACGTGATGGGCGCGACCAAGCGCCTGGCCGAGATGGTCGTCAAGAACCTCTCCGTGGAGTACCCCGAGACGGTCTACGCCTCTGTCCGCTTCGGTAACGTGCTCGGCAGCCGCGGTTCCGTCGTGCCGACCTTCCGGCAGCAGATAGAGGCTGGCGGCCCCGTGACCGTAACGCACCCTGATATGATCCGGTACTTCATGACCATCCCTGAGGCGGTCTCCCTGATCCTGCAGGCCGGAGCGATGGCCGAGGGCTACGGGACCTACGTCCTCGAGATGGGCCGTCCCGTCGCCATCACCGACCTGGCCAGGAAGATGATCGAGATAATGGGCGCACCGAACGTGAAGATAAAGTTCGTAGGTCTTCGCCCGGGCGAGAAGCTTAAAGAGGAGCTCTTCGAGGAAGGGGAGGAGCGCGAACCGACGGCCCACCAGATGGTCTTCAGGCTCTCCTCGGAGAACATGAGCCCACCCGGCAACTCCGACCTCTCCGAGCTGGTCGAGGCCATGGTCTATCACGCCCGCAGCCAGGAGGCCAGGAGGTCCCTCGAGTTCCTGCGCCGCGCCGTCCCCAACTACTCGGCCACCGACCTGCCCAGTACCAGCGAGAGCAAGCTCGACTACCCGCTGTAAGAGCTGGTCAGCTCGCTTCGGGCCTTTTCAGGCTTTCGCTTTCAGCTTCTCCTCGGATGGCGCCTCGCCCACGCTCAAGGAACGAAGCCCCACGCCCAGAGCTACCTCTTCCGGATGGTAGGCACCCTCTCCACACATAGCCGACAGGCTGAAGTGCTGACGAGCGAAGCCCGAAGGGCGTAGCGTGCTGAAAGGCTGGCTAGCCCCCCTGGCGCGTGGCCCTGCGTCCCTTTACGCCGAGATAGGCCAGGTAGACGCCGATGGCGAGGCCGATGACGACGAGCGTGAAGTGTACGCCGGGCGCGACCAGCGTCCCCGCGCGGTACTGGTCCAAGAAGGTGAAGACCCTCGTCCCCCAGGTGAGAAGCATGTAGACGCCTATCGCGAGGAGGATGTTGGCGGTGCGGCGGGAGAGCTTCATAGGCGTCAGGGAGTGTACCAGACCGACCAGCCGCCAACTAGCAACACAAAGGCGCAAAGGTTATACTGGCTGTAATAGTTGGACGAAGTTTGTAACAGTAAATATCTGGTGTATAGAGTGTTCGGAGGGAAAGATCTTGGCTGAGTTGAAGCAGCGCAATCTCGACGAGGTAAAGGCCTTAAGCAGGGACGAGGCTGTTGAGATTATGCGTCAGGCCGGCATCGTGGGGGCCGGCGGTGGTGGTTTTCCGACCTACTTCAAGTGGAAGAACCCGCAGCCGAACCTGATCGTGAACTGCACCGAGTCAGAGCCTGGCTACTGGGCTGACAAGATGCTCCACAGAGAGTACTTCGACGAGTTCCTAACGCTCTTCGACGCGATGAAGACGATCTTCGGGATCGAGAACGTGATCATGGGCGTCCACTTCAAGGACGAGGAGTGGTTCTCCCGCTACGACGAGAGCGCCGACGGCCTCTACCAGGTCGTTCACGTGCCCGACAAGTACTCGATGGGCGAGGAGAAGACGCTCATCAAGAACATCTTCCCCGAGAACAGGGATAAGTGGGTGCCGCGCCGGGTCGAGCTGCCCGACGGCAACAAGCGCCCCGGTCTTCCGCTCGATGCCGGGCACATCGTCAACAACTCGGAGACGCTACTTAACATCTACAACGCGTTCTTCCTCGGCAAGCCTGTTACGACCAAGTACCTCCAGGTCTTCGGCCCCGAGCTGGAGCTCAAGCTCTTCGAGGCACCGCTCGGGTCTTCGGCTACGGAGCTGGTCAAGCTCGCTGGCGTCGACATCGAGGCCGAGGCTGGCAACCTCTCGGTCATCGACGGAGGGCCGTATTTGAACGAGATGGGGATAGAGTCGCTCGGTGAGGGCGACGCCTACGTCAGGCGCACCACGAACGGCTTCCTCGTCATCCCCAAGGGCGTCGCTTCCAAGGAGTACGCGGGTATCAAGACCAGGCGCCCTGAGAGCGTCGTCTCGCTCGTCGGCAAGGTCAGCGGCGTGACCATCCCGCTCGGGGGCCGCTTCCTGAGGGCGGCGACCCCGCTCGTCTCAGAGGGTGACGAGGTCTCCTTCGGGCAGAAGATCGGTGAGCCCGTCGACGAGGGCTTCTCCATCGGCGTCTGGTCCGGTATGGACGGCACCATCTCCTCCATCGAGGAGGATATAGTCCAGATCTCCGGCGGCGGCGTGTCGCAGGAGGAGGCTGAGGCCGAGACGGAGGCCGAGGCGACGAGGTAGGCTGCAGGCCACAGGCTTCAGGAGGGCCGGGGTGAAAACCCCGGCCTTTTGCTCGTCGGTGATGGGACGACTACCAAGTCAGAGTCGACGCTCCTATTTTTCTTAACCTGATAGCCGTATCGGCGTCACGGTCAATCTAGATCGTGCTTGGAGGAGTCGCCTCCCCACAGCTTGGCCTCTCTTTTGTCATGTCGAAGCGAAAGTGAGACGACATTTGAATAACTCTTCAAGTGTTCATATAATCTCGTCATGACGCATTTTAGAGACGCGCCGCCCGGTGCGCGGCTTTTGGAGCCGGAGGACGTGCTGGGTGGGGAGATGGGATCGGTTGACGAGAGAATAGCTTCTCTTATGGGGGCTATGTCCAACCCTACGCGCATCAGGGCGCTGTTCGCATTGCTCAAGGCTGGGGAGCTTTCGGTAGGGGAGCTTGCGAAGGCAGTCTCGATGAGCGAGTCGGCTACGAGCCATCAACTGAGGCTTCTGCGGGATCTGGGGCTGGTTACGCGGCGCAGAGAGGGCAGGAGGGCCGTCTATGCGCTGGCGGATGAGCATTTGGGTGTGTTGTTGAGAGAATCCCTCTACCACGTGGATCACTCCCGCCTGGCCTCCGGGGAGCGCCCGTGAGCGGGCGTCGGGGTCACGAGAGGCATCACGGCCACGATGGGCGTACTGGTGGCGCATGGACGCGGCTACGTCGATGGGTGTTGCACCTCAACCCCTTCGCGCATTCGCACGGACACTCCCACGGAGTCCCGGACTCCGTG
>CADDZK010000130.1 GCA_902812425.1 Actinomycetota bacterium | reverse complement strand
GCGTCGTCGGCGGCGGCGACTCCGTGGCCGCCGTCAACAAGCTCGGGCTCGAAGACAGGATGAGCCACATCTCGACCGGCGGCGGAGCCTCGCTGGAGTACGTCGAGGGCAAGGAACTGCCCGGTATAGCAGTCCTGCCCGACAAGTAGAAGGAGGAGCGCATGCCCCGACGCCCGATGATGGCCGCGAACTGGAAGATGAACAAGACCGTCAGGGAGGCGCAGGACTACACCGCAGCCCTCCTGCCGCGCGCCGCCGACGCGGAGGAGGTAGACGTGGTGGTCTTCGCCCCTTTTACCTGCCTGCACGAGGTCGCCAGGATGGCCGGGGATTCGGCGGTGGTAGCGGGCGCCCAGAACTTCTACTACGAGGACTCGGGGGCTTATACGGGCGAGATCTCCGCGCCGATGTTGCTAGACGTCGGGGTAGGAGCCGTCATCGTCGGCCACTCGGAGCGGCGTGAGATCTTCGGCGAGGACGACGAGATGGTCGCCCGCAAGACGAAGCGCGCGGTGGAGGCCGACCTCCTTCCCGTCGTCTGCGTCGGTGAGACCAAGGAGGAGCGTGACGCCGGTGGCATGTGGGAGAAGGTCTCGGGCCAGGTCAGGCGCGTGATCGACGAGCTCGAAGACGCAGGTGGCGAGAGCGTCGTCTTCGCCTACGAGCCCATCTGGGCGATAGGTACCGGGGACACGGCGACGCCTGAGGATGCGCAGGACGCTATCGGCAAGATAAGGGACCTCCTGAGGGAGACCAGGGGAGACGACTTCGCGGAGAGCGTCCGCATCCTCTACGGCGGCTCCGTCAAGCCTGAGAACGCGGCTGAGATCATGGCCCAAAAAGACATAGATGGCGCCCTCGTAGGCGGGGCGAGCCTGGAGGTGGAGTCTTTCGTCGAGCTGATAGAGGCCGCGCAGAACGCCGTCGCGCCGCCGGAATAGTGGAGCAGGCGGAGGTCGTGTGGTAAGGTAGGCCCATGCTTACTTACATCGTCGCCTTCTTTCACGTCATGTTCTGCATCGCCCTCGTAGGCCTCATACTCCTGCACTCCGGTAAGGGGGGCGGGCTCTCTTCGTCGCTCGGTGGCGGGCTCGGAGGGACCTTCTCGGGCACGACCATCATGGAGAAGAACCTGACCCGGTTGACCCTAGTCGTCGTCATGTTCTTCGTGCTGACGAACGTCGCGCTGTTCTTCCTGGGATAACCCTTACAGTCAGAGAGTTCCTGGAAGGTACCTTAGTCGTAGAAGGTTCCACGTACCGGGGGTAGAGTTGTGAGGAAAACCGTCCTGTTGTTCGCACCCGTGTTTGCAGGGTCGCTCCTGGTCACCTGAGTGGCCTTCGCAAAGGTTATAACCTGCAGCGTCGGTGCCGCAGATGCGACGGCACCATGCACGGCCTCGGCAGACAAGATGCTCGGCAAAGGCGGCAACGACGCCGTAAAAGGCAAGGTCGATGACGACAAGATCTTCGGCGGCCCCGGCGACGACCTCGTGAAGGGCGGAACTGGCAGGGACCGGGCCAAGGGTGGCGACGACATCGTGCGTGGCGGTACGCACTCCGTGACCGACGACGGAGCCGTCATCACGGGCTGTGAGGTGAAGCACCCCTCCAGGTATCGCGCACGACGGGGAAGAGGACCATCAACCCAAAAAGAAGGACTCGCCCGGGGAGGATGGGGAGAACAGGCGAGTCCACACCAATTATACACCCCGATGTAACCCCGGGCGTATGGCGGGTTACAAGGTCGGCGGAGCGTTTGGATCCAGAAGCGGAGAACTTGGTGTCGGAGGGGGGACTCGAACCCCCACCCCCTTATCGGGGACTAGGCCCTCAACCTAGCGCGTCTACCTATTCCGCCACTCCGACAGGGCAGCCCGCAGAGTATACGAGAGACATATAGTGGGGTCAACGCCGCACACCGCAGCCTCCCCTGTGCTAAGTTCTCCCGATGAGAAGAAAGCGCCTGACCCTCATCGCACTCCTGGGGCTGGCCTGCCTGGTCGTTCTGACGTTGCGCAGAGGCGCAAGCGGGACAGCCGGAGGCGGGTGGCCCGTCAACCTGGCCCACAGGGGTGCCTCGGCGCTCGCGCCGGAGAACACCCTCGAGGCATTCCGCATAGCGGTGGAGGGGGGAGCAGGCGGCCTCGAGCTCGACGTCCACCTGACGCGCGACGGGCACGTAGTCGTGATCCACGACGAGACCGTCGAGCGGACCACGGACGGGACAGGCGCAGTCGCGGAGATGACCTTCGAGGAGCTTTGCTCCCTCGACGCCGGCCACAACTTCAGCCCCGATGGCGGGCTCACGCTTCCGTACACGGGCGCGCGGATACCCACGCTCGCCGGGGTACTGAGGGAGTTCCCGGGCGTCGTACTCAACATCGACATGAAGGCTTGCCGTCCCGGTATCGAGGCTGCGGTCCTCGGCGTACTGCGGGAGGCGGGCGCCGCGGGGCGCGCCCTCGTGGTCTCCTCGCGCCACGGCTCCGTGAGGCGCTTTCGCAGGCTCTCTGGCGGCGGTATCTCCACCGGGGCCTCCAGATTCGAGACAGGGGTGTTCTATCTCCTGAGCAGGCTGCATCTGGAGCGGCTCGTACGCCCTGCCTACGACGCGCTGCAGGTTCCGCTCCGCTACAGGGGCATACCGCTCGTGACGCGGCGCTTCGTCGAGGCGGCGCACGCCAGGGGCGTGAGGGTGGACGTGTGGACCATAAACGAGCCTGATGTGATGCGCCGCCTGCTCGACCTCGGGGTCGACGTGATTATGACGGATCGCCCCCGGGTGCTTGCGGCCGTGCTCGGGGAGAGGGAGGTCCCCGCGGCTCAGGAGACGATGAGCAGCACGACGGAGGCCACTCCGAAGAGCGTGTAGGCCGTGCCCAGCGGCAGGAAGTATCTCGGGTCTTCCCGCAGGGGTGTCAGGTAACTCGCGTAGGGGAGGATACGGGCCGCCCGCCTGAGAACCGCGTTGTACTCGTGGCGGAAGAAGATCATGTGCAGCCCGTTCGCGACTGTGACTAGGCAGAAAGGCACGGCCCAGAGCTTCGAGGGGTAGAGCTTCAGGGCGGGGGGCGTCAGGAAGATGCAGAGCAGCCAGATCACCTGGATGGTCACGTAGCTCACCCAGGCGGCTGTGATCCTGTATCTGTGCCTCTCTTCGATGGTGGAATTCTAATGTAGGATTGGGGCAGCATTCGTTTTGCCCTCCCTGTAAACTGGTCGGGACGTAAAGAGAGCCTCAATACGGCTCGTAGAATGCCGTAAGGAGAGATATGATCCGGGAATCACTCATCAAAGACCTTTCTCTCGCCCCCGAGGGACACCGCAAGATCGACTGGGTCGCCCAACACGCGCCTGTCCTGAACAAGATCTCGGGCGAGCAGCTCGCCGACGGGTCGCTGCGCGGGCGTAAGATCGCGATGACCATCCACCTCGAGGCGAAGACGGCGTATCTGGCGATACTCCTCTCCGAGGCCGGGGCCGAGGTCACCGTCTCAGGGAGCAACCCGCTCTCCACCCAGGACGACGTCTGTGCGGCCCTTGCGGAGAGGGGCGTGAGGGTCTTCGCGACCCACGACCCGACCGATGAGGACTTCGAACGCTATCTGCACCAGACGCTGGAGACGGGACCTGACCTGAGCGTCGACGACGGCGCGGAGCTCGTCGGGCGTCTGATAGAACATCACCCCGAACTCGTCGGCAACGTCATCGGAGCCTCCGAGGAGACGACCACCGGCGTGATGAAGCTCAAGGCGATGACCGCAGAGGGCGTACTGCCCTTCCCCGTTCTGGCGGCCAACGACGCCAGGATGAAGCACCTCTTCGACAACCGCTACGGTACGGGCCACTCCTCCATCGTCGCGTTGCTCTCGAACACCAACCTCTTCCTCTCTGGCAAGGCCGTCGTGGTCATGGGCTTTGGCTGGGTCAGCCGCGGCCTCGCCAAGTACGCCGACGGCATGGGCGCCCGCGTCATAGTGTGCGAGCCAGACCCCGTGAAGCTCCTGGAAGCTTACTCGGAGGGCTACGAGGTGATGAACTCTCTCAAGGCCGCCGAGATAGGCGACGTTTTCCTAACGGGCACGGGCAACCTCAAAGTCCTCGGTACTGAGCACTTCGCCCGGATGAAGGACGGCGCTCTTCTGGCGAACGCCGGGCACTACGATCACGAGTTCGACCTCGCCGCGCTACGCGAGGAGGCGGTCGAGTCGAGGGAGGTGCGGCGCAACGTCACCGAGTACGAGCTCCCCGACGGGCGGCGGCTGCACGTCCTGGCGCGTGGGCGTCTCGTCAACATCGCCGCCGCAGACGGGCACCCGGTAGAGATCATGGACCTCACCTTCGCGGTGCAGGCGCTCGCCGCACACCACCTCGCAAACCACGCGGGCGAGATAGCGCCCGGCATCCAGCCCATCCCCGAGGAGATAGACGACCTCGTCGCCCGCGCCAAGCTCGCCTCCCTTGGCGTTGAGCCGGAGACGCTGACACAGGAGCAGATCTCCTACCAGCACAGCTGGCACTAGGGAGCGATCCTAGCTTCTGACGACCAGGACGCCCCCGATCAGGATGAGGGTTATGCCGAGGACTTTGACCGTACCTATCTCCTGAGAGGCCGCGCCGAGTAGCCCGATCCTGTCCACGACGAGACCGGCGAGGAGCTGGCTCGCGATGACCAGCGAGAGCGTGCGCGCGACACCGCCGTGCCCTGCGGCGAGGACTATGGAGCCGAGTATGAAGGCCCCGAGCACGCCGGAGGCGAGGGCGCACAGCAGCGCTTTGCCCGTGTACTCGGGGCGTTGTGCGGAGAGCGTGACCACGAAACCAACGACGGCTGTCGCGAGGCCCGAGATCCCGATCAAACCCCCTATACCCAGATCTTTGAGGCCGATGGTGTTGATGGTCACCTGCAACGCTATGGCCATCCCCGCCGAGATGGCCAGAAACACGACGTAGTTCAAGGCTTCCTCCTGCCTTATTGGTAGTATCCGAAGCATGAGAACTATAACGATCCGGTACACGGCCTACCGGGATTGCCCTAACTGTGAAGGACGTGGCGACGACGGCGCCTCATGGCGCCCTGCTGAGTGCAGGCGGTGCAGGGGAAGGGGCAGGCTCGTGACGGACGTCGAGGTCGAGGACTCCGTAGAGGGGGTTCTGCCGCGCTCGCGCTACGACTTCAACGCCCTCGGGGAGGTCTACTTGCTAGATTTCGACGACGATGAGGACATCGAGGTCGTGAAGTCTAGAGATCCCTGGGGTTGACGTTGGCCACGAGGCGCAGGCCCTGCGCGAGGGCTGCGGAGATCCCGACCCCAAGGATGTCGTAGGTGGTCCAGTAAGCGTAAGGTGGACGCCCGACGCTACCGAACTTCTCCGCGTAGCCCGCGGGGTCTTCGATGGCGGCCCAAGCGTAGGCGAAAGGATAGAGCGCCCACTCCACCGAGGTCGCCACGACGGCCATGATGATGGCGGCCAGAACCCCCGGCCACCCGCCGCGGAAGGCGAGAAGGACCCCGAGCGCCACGTAGACGAAGAGGCGGGCGGCCTGTATCAGCTCCTCGCGCCCGAGGCCCTTGTAGACGCTTCTAAAGGAGAAGACCTCGGCCCCGAACCCGAAGATCACCGCGGCCACGACGCACCCTAGGGTGAGCGCGATCAGGGATCCCATACCTCGCTCCATCCACGGGATTATATTGGTTGCGCGTCCCTGCGCATGTTTTTTGGGGGTGGAGAGGGCGGAAATCTTCGCCCTCTCCGGATCAGCTCACTCTCCCGGGTGCGGTGGTATCTCGAGACCGTAGTCGGGAGCGAGCGCCATGACCTTCTCCGCAGCAGCGCTCGACCAGGGAGACCACGCTCGCGCGCGGTGGCTGGCCGAAAGGGGGTTGGATCTGTCCCGGGAAGTGGGAGCCAGGGACGGCATCTCCATCGCGCTGTACACGCTGGCGGCGCTGGCGCGCCGAAGGCCACCACGAGAGCGCGGCGCGGCTGTTTGGGGAGGGCTCGACACTCTCGGCGGAGATCGAAGACCGCACCAACGTCGCCCTGTGCCTGGAAGGACTGGCTGCCGTCGCCGCTTCCAGAGGCGAGATTCCGCGTGCGGCACGGCTGTGGGGAGCTTCCGAGGCCCTACTCGAAACCATCGAGGTCACGGCCTATGCTAATATGCCCGACCGCTCTCCACTTCCGCGAGGTAGAAGCGGCCCGCGAGAAGCTCGGAGCGCAAACGTGGGAGCAAGAATGGGCCAAGGGTCGAGCGCTACCACTGGCGGAGGCGATCTCCAGCGCCCTTGGAAAGCCCGGGTAGTCCGCGGTCACGGCTTTCGAAGTCCGCCCGCGAAGGCCTCGTGACAGAGCCACCTGCACATCGGATTGACAGGCGGATAGTGTCTGCAATGGGGTTGCTATTCTAGAGACCCGTGCGATTTGATCGGCCGTCGTCACTTTGTCGGGTGGATGGATCCGTTTGAACGGGGCGGCTGACCCTGTCCTACCGCGAGGATAGGTGGCCTGGCTGCGGCCCGGTCATTTCCATCAACGCCGTAGCGTGGCGTCCCTCTCCTCGAGTGCGGCGAGCACGCTCTTGGCCGCGAGCCGGTCCTTGAAAGTCACGACGCCTCCGTCGACGGCATCGGGAAGGGCCTCCTGTGAGGCACCGAGCCTCTCGGAGGCGGCGATGAGCACACGGTGGCCCCGCTCCCTGGCCTCCCTGAGCAGGGCGACGCGCTCGACGAGGTTGCGCTCGGACCAGAAACCGAGGATCTCGAGGTGGACGACCTCCCCCGTCGCCGCGTTGCGCAGAGTGAAGTCGGGGACGAGCGCGGCCTTTTTCTCGGGAAACACGATCACTTCACCGCCGCGTTCGAGCTCCCATCCCCCTGTGTCCTTCGCACGCTCCCAGGCACGAACGAAGGCCTCGCGGATATCGTCGGCCTCGCGCTCGTCTTTCGGCCCGAGGTAATGGCTCTCCAGTCCTGCCTCCTCTGAATCGAGCTCGAGGAGGGCGTCCCTGCCCCTCCACTCGACCTCCGCAGAGAGCCTCCAGGGAGAGGTCATGAGCAAACCCGGCAGGAACTTCGCGAGGCGTAGCCCGTACTTGCGCGTGCCGCCGAAGATGGAGAGCGGGCCGTCGAGGCGGAGACGGTGGCCGCCGGCGAGCGGTTCGAGGCGGTAGATCAAACCCAGAAGCTTTACGTAGTGGAAGACGAGCCTGGCGTCGGCACCCTCGCCGAGGTCGACGACGAGCTCCCTCGCGGAGTAGAGAACCCCCTGCACCTGGGCGACGTTGTAGCGACGGACGAGCTCCTCCGGCGAGGGACGGTCGAAGTCGCCGAGTAGTTGGGAGCCCTGCCTGTCCGCGTACATGAAGGCGGCGGGCTCTTCTACCCCTGTCTCTGAGGCCACACGCGAGAGCACGTCGTCGCGCGTCGGGGTCTCGAGCAGACCTCGCTCGGCGGCCGGTGGTTCTGGCAGGGCCGCGGCGAGCTCGAAGACGCGGGTACGCAGCGTATAAGGGTCCGAGTCGATAGGTGCGATCCAGCCGGTCCGCTCCTCCAGGAGCTTGGCGAGGGCGCGTACGATCCTGAATCCCCTGCGGGCATCGAGGCCGGGGCCCAACTCCTCCTCCCGCGCCGCGAGCTCCCGCTCCAGGCTGGAGCGCGGGAGCCCGACGTGGGCTGCGTAGAGTTCGCAGAGCTCGTCGGCGACGGCAAGGGCGCGCGGATCGTCGGACGATAGATGGTGCGGGACGAGCCTGCCGCGGTAGAGACGGGCCATGACATGCTCGCTGCGGAGCACTAGAGGAGAGCCCCCTTGCGGCGCCTCGCCGTAAACTCCTCGCCCGTCTGGGCCGTGACGAGCTCGTAGAGGATCGCACGCTTGCCCTCCCTCGGACGCAGGATGCGGCCCAGGCGCTGGACGTACTCGCGGCGTGAAGCACTGCCTGCGAGGATGACTGCGACGCCGGCGTCGGGGACGTCTACACCCTCGTTCAGGACGTCCGAGGCTATGACGGCGCGGTAGCGGCCCTCGCGGAAGCGGTCGAGTATCTCCTTGCGTTCGCGCGCCGGTGTCTCGTGGGTCACGCCGGGTACGAGGAACCTGCGGCTCAGGGCGTAGACCTCCTCGACGCTCTTGGTGAAGACTATGATCCTATCGTCCCAGTGCCTCCTGAGGAGCGTCTCGAGCGTGGCGCCCTTCCTCATGGCGCCCTCCCTGATCTCACGCCGCCGCCGCGCCGCCAGCAGCGCCTCCCTCCCCCCAGAATGGCTCGTCGAGGCGACCATGATAAAGCGCTGCCAGTCCTCGGGTGAGCGCATCGGAAGGCGGTGCTTCTCCAGGAAGTCTTTATATACTGCCTCGGCCTGGGCGTAGTCGAAGCGTTCCTGGGCCGTGAGCTCGATGGGTATGCGGACGAGCTCAAAGGGGGCGAGGTAGGTGCCCGCGAGATCCTCGGGCGAACGGCGGTAGACGATCCTTCCTACGAGGTCGGGGAGGAGTTCGTGTCCTCCGTCCGGTCTCTCGGGCGTGGCGGTGAGGCCGAGGGCGTAGGGGGCGAGGAGCATCTTCGCGATGATCGCGTTCTTCGGGGCCGGCAGGTGGTGTACCTCGTCGTAGACCACGAGCGCGAAGCGGTCGCCGTAGCGCTCGGCGTGGATGTAGGCCGAGTCGTAGGTCGTCACGGTGATGGGTGTGATCTCGTGGTAGCCGCCGCCGAGCAGCCCTATGGTGACCCCCTCGCCGAAGGAGTCCTCAAGAATGGAGTACCATTGCTTGAGCAGCGCGAGGGTCGGGACGACGACAAGCGTGCTCCGCCCGACGCGCTCCATCGCGCTCAGGGCCACCGCCGTCTTGCCGGCACCGGTCGGCAGGACGACGACGCCTCGCAGCCCCTCCCTGCGCCAGGCGGAGAGGGCCTCCCTCTGGTAGGGGCGGGGCTCCATAGCCACGCGGGACTCGAGCGGTATCTTCTCGAAGGCTGAGGCCCTGTCCCCGTGCGGGACGCCCGAGGTTCGCAGGCTCAGGACGGTCTCGCGGTAGGCGCTCGCCGGGGCCCGCCACTGGTGGGTCCTCCCGTCCCAGACGAAAGGCTCAGGCAGGCCGGAGGTGGCCCCGGTCGCGACGAGGGTGCCCGCTTCGTAGAACAGCTCGATCACGCTCCCACAAGCATAACCGAGACTTGCCTCACTCTCAGCGGTAAACTGCCAACACCGTGCGCGAGAGCAGACGTTGATACGGCTACACAGACCGTTCGAGGCGCGAGACGCGCTCCGCATGATCGTCTCGCTGGCCTCACTGGTCTTTATCCTCGCTGGATGCGCCGGTGCGTCCGTGAGTGGTCCTTCAGGTAGTGGGCAGGAGAGCACCTCATCCAGAGCGCACCAGGCGGGCGAGAATGAGGAAGCGTCCGTGCTCTCCCGGATGAGCGTCAGAGACATGGTGGGGCAGATGTTCGTCGTAAGCATGGGTGGCACCGAGCCTGACTACTACATCGAGAAGATGGTGCGCGAGCGGGACATCGGGGGTGTGATCCTCTTCGGCTACAACATGAAGAGCGAGAAGCAGGTGAGGTCTCTGACCGGCTCGCTGCAGGATCTCTCGATGCAGACGGAGCCCGCGGTGCCCCTCCTCGTCGCGGTCGACCAGGAGGGAGGCGAGATCTCCTCCGCACCCTGGGTCGCGCCCGAGCCTGCGGAGGCCGAAGTCGGGAGGCGCGGCGACCCCGGCGAGGCCCGCGCCATCGCCCGGAGGATGGGTCGCCAGCTGCTGCCCGCCGGCATCAACACGGACTTCGCCCCCGTCGTGGATACCGGCTTCGGGGCTGCGATCGGCGACCGCTCCTACGGTGAGGACCCCGAACTCGTAGCCAGAATGGGGGCTGCGGCCGTCGAGGGCTTCGAGGAGGCTGGCGTAATATCGGCGGCCAAGCACTTCCCCAACCACGGGCCTGCCACCTCCAACTCGCACGTCAGCCTGCCCGTCATCAGGCACGACAAGAAGACCGTCGAATCCTACGATCTGCCGCCTTTCAGGGCCGCCGTCGAGGCTGGAGTGCCCATGGTGATGGTAGGGCACCTTCTCTATCCGGCGATAGACCCCGATCATCCTGCGAGCCTCTCGAAG
>CADDZK010000129.1 GCA_902812425.1 Actinomycetota bacterium | reverse complement strand
GATGAAACCGACCATCTCGCCCTCGTAATCCGACTGCCTGAACTGGAGATCCAGGTCCGGAAACTCGCCGTGAAGGAGCCTCTCTATCTCGTCGAGGGTCATGGTTCCGTAGACTTCGGGACGGCGGGTACCGAGGGTGCCGAGGTTAACGCCGTTGAGGACGAAGACACTACTCAAGGATCTCTCCGATCGCGCGCCTGGCTTCTTCCTCGCTCACGGGGACGTCCCTTATGGGATCGCCCACGTCCCTGAGGAGCACGAACCTGTGCCGGGCCGCTCCGTCTGTGGCCGAGCGTTTCTTGTCGCGGCCCATCGCCTGGAGAGCCCTCTCGGGGGCGACACCGGAGACTCGCGGCGGCAGCCCTGCGGCCTCTATCAGGTCCCTGTGCACGGCTGTCAGGTCCGTACCGAAGTGCTCTCGGGAGAGGCTTGCGGCGGCGACCATCCCCGCGGCGACCGCCGTGCCGTGCGCCAGGTTGTAGTTTGCCGCGGCTTCCAGGGCGTGCCCGATAGTGTGACCGTAGTTAAGGATCGCACGCTGCCCGCCTTCGAGCTCGTCTTCGGCTACAATTCGCGCCTTAAAGCGCACGGAGTGGAGGACGAGCCTCTGGAGCGCATCGAGATCCCCATCTCGCGCCGCCTCGATCAGGTCGAGGTCTTCGAAGTAGTCCCCTCCTGAGAGGAAGCCCATCTTGATCGTCTCTGCGAGGCCGTTTGAGACCTCACGATCAGGCAAAGTGCCGAGCCAGTCCAGGTCGGCGGCCACCAGCCTGGGCCTGACGAAGGCACCGACCAGGTTCTTGCCTTCGGGGAGGTCGATCCCGACCTTTCCCCCGACCGCGCTGTCCACCATCGCGAGAAGGGAGGTCGGCAGCATGACGAGGTCTACGCCGCGCATGTAGGTACCGGCGACGAAGCCTCCAAGGTCCCCCACGACCCCGCCACCGAGGGCGAAGAGCGTGCCGTCGCGGGTCAGCCCCAGACGGGCGAGGCGCCCGATGGCGTCGGCGTAAGCCTCCATGCTCTTCGAGGATTCGCCGGATGGAATCTCCAGTATCCCCGCCACCCGCCAGCCGCCCCTTTCGAGCGCCTCGCGTACCCGTGCGGCGTACAGCGGCCCTACCGTCGAGTCGGTGAAGATCGCGCAGAGGCCCGGCTGCAGGGTATCCGAGACGACCCCGCCGAGGTCGAGGCCTGCGCCTACGACGACGGGATAGGGATGTGCGACGGGGACCTCTACCGTTTCGACAGGCACCCGAGCACCTCCTCCGCAACCTGTGTGGGCGTGCGTCCTTCGGCATCAACCTCCAGGTCTGCTACCTCCCTGTACAGAGGGAGGCGCTCCCCGTAGCGAAGCTCGAACTCTTCGCGGCTCGCGGCGCGTAAGGGGCGGCCCGGACCGCGGGTCCTCTCGTAGAGGACATCCAGATCCTCCCTCAAGAAGACCGTCGTCACGTCGCGCAGAAGGGCCCTGTTCTCGGGACGAACGACGACGCCGCCACCGCAGGCGACCACGCTCGGCGTCCGGCCTTCGAGGGCGTCGAGGAGCGCCTCGTGTTCGAGGTCTCTGAAGTGCTCCTCGCCGTGCCCGGCGAAGATCTCAGGTATCCCCTTGCCCGCCGTCTTTACGACCGCGCGGTCGAGGTCGACGAACTCGCACTTCAGGGTGCGGGCCAGTATGCGGCCGAGGGTGGTCTTTCCACATCCCATGTATCCGACGATGGCCACGCTACCGTTCAAACTTCAGCTTCTCTTTCCGGTCTTCCCGACACGTTCCATGTAGGCGTCGTAGGCCGCGCGGATGTCGGTCATATTGTCCATGCCGAACTTCTCCAGGAACGCCTCGGCCAGGACGATGGCGGCCATGGACTCCCCTATCACGGCGGCCGCGGGTACCGCGCAGGAGTCGGCCCTCTCCTTGAAAGCGCGCGTGGGCTCTCCCGTCGCGAGGTCCACCGTGCGCAGGGCCTTGGCTATAGTCGAGATCGGCTTCATCGCGGCTGCGACGACGACGGGCTCCCCGTTCGTCATCCCGCCTTCGAGCCCTCCGAGGCGGTTGCTGTTGCGGGATAGGCGTCCGTCTTCTGAGACGATCTCATCCTGCACCTCGCTCGACCTGCGGGCCGCGAGGTCGAAGCCCATCCCGAACTCGACGCCTTTGATCGCGTTGATGGACATCATGGCTGCGGCGAGCCTGGCGTCGAGCTTGTCGCGCCAGTCGACGTACGAGCCGAGGCCGGGGGGGCAGCCGCGGGCCACGACCACGAACTCCCCCCCGAGGGCGTCGCGCGCGTAGCGGGCGGCGTCAATCTCGGCCTTCATCCTCTCCGAGATGTCGGGGTCGGGGCAGCGTACCTCGGACTCGTCGGACTTGGCGGCGTCGAGCGCGGCCTGCTCCTTGGGATACGCGACGGCGCCTATGCGGTAGACGGCGCTCTCTATCTCCACCCCGAACTCGGAGAGGAGCTTTCTGGCGACGCCGCCCGCCGCCACGCGGGCCGTCGTCTCGCGGGCGCTCGAGCGTTCCAGGACGTTTCGCAGGTCGTCGAAGTCGTATTTCTGCATCCCTGCGAGGTCTGCATGACCCGGGCGGGGCAGTGTGATCTTCTCCGGTGGATCTTCTACAGGCACAGGGGTCATGCGATGCTCCCAGTTGGCATAGTCCCTGTTGCGGATGAGCATGGCGACCGGCGAACCGAGGGTGTAGCCGTGGCGTACCCCCCCGAGGAACTCGACCTCGTCCTTCTCTATCTTCTGGCGCCCACCGCGACCGTAACCCTTCTGCCTGCGCGCGAGATCCCTGTTCACGTCCTCGGCGAGGAGCCCGAGACCCGCAGGAACCCCGTGCACCAGGGCGACCTCGGCGGGACCGTGGGACTCCCCCGCCGTCGAAAAACCGAACCTCACAAACGCCTCCGAGCCTGTACGACCGACAACTTGATGCAACGCTAATATAAACCACCCGCAAGCTTACGTTGCACGCGGAGTGTCGCGGGTGCCCCGCAGACGCAGCATGCGCCCGCTCCGGAGGCGCGTCTATCTTATCGCCAGATGAGCGGTATCACGCTGCGTCGGGTTCGGTGGCTACCTTACGGTGGTGAGAGTGTCCCGCCGCTGTTGAGAAGATCACCACCTCGTCCGGGTCTGCCGCCTCTACCTCCACCTGACCCGGCGCGCCCCCCTCTTCCACCGCCAGCCCCTGCGTTGGTCTGCCCGCCATTCGCTGTGTTTCCCGCGCCGGCGTTGCCCGCACCGGCTCCGCCGTCCGGTCGCCCGTCGCCGTTGGCGTCGTCGGCGCCGTCGGGGATGCCGTCGTTATCCGTGTCCGGGTTGTTCGGGTCGGTGCCGAGGGCCCGTTCTCTGCGGTCGGTAAGGCCGTCGTTATCTGAATCCTTGCTGGCCCGGTTACCACCGGCGCCGTTGGCGGGAGAGCTGCTCTGTTGCGTTCCCGTCGTGCCTTCGGGTGTCGTCTGTCCGGTCGTCTCCGGGGTCGTCTGTCCGGGAGCAGACGCCTGGGAGGGGGCGATGAGTTGCCTGAAAGGGTCCTTGCTACGGTAGGCCGCGTAAGAATCCACGTCGCGGTTCTCGATATCGGGGGACGGGGGATTCGAGTCGCTGTTCGACTGGGCGAGATCCGCCCTGTGCGCGACGGGCTCTTGAGCGCCCCCTCCTAGAAACGTCCCCGCCAGGATCCAGGCGAAGACGAACAACGCGAGCAGGGCCAGAACCGGCGGCAGCACCCTGTTGTTACGCAGGAAGGTATCCACGAAGCCAGATCCCAGGGCCGCCAACGGTCGCAGGAGTGCCCGCAATCTAGCCACCGGTCGTCGCCTCCGCCGAGGTCGACGTGGTGGTCTCCGAGCCTGAAGCCCCGCCTGTAGGCTGGAAGTAGACCTCCGCCTTTATCTCCACCACCAGAAGAGCCTCTACCGACGGGTTCAACGTCGTGCTCTCGCCCACGGTCTCCACGTCCTGGATCGGGCACGCGTGCTCGGAGTCGAGCGGGGGAACGCGACAGTAACTGACGTTGTTCACCGTCATCAGCCGGGCGAGATTGCGCGTTCGCAATAGGAAATCCTGCATCTGATCGTAGGTCCCTCTGAACGTCATTGTAACCGGTACGACCGAATAATCGCCACCACCCGAGGGTGGAGCCGGGTGTCCAGGTTGTATGGAGAGCTGAGTCACGCCAGAGGCGTGGGCGATCTCCTCGACTTGGACGACGAGGGTCGGGATCTCAGGTTGCGCGGGTATTCTCTTGCTGAGTTCCAGGATCTGGCGTTCGATCTCCGGCGAGTTGTGCCTCACCTCTTCGAGCTCGTTGACCTCTTGCTGCAGTTGCGCGAGCTGGGCCTGTTTGGAGTCCCTCTCCTGGGCCTGCTCGTCGAGCCTTCCGAGCAGCGGACTCAGAAGGAGGAAGTAGAACGCGACGACGACCAGCACGATCCCGAGCACCCCGAGTATGAGCAGGTTGCGGTCGTTGCGGCTCACCGACGCTCGTCCCCCTCTCCGCCGGCGTACAGATCCCTGGCGGTCGGATCTCCCTGCAACGTTTCCATATTGGCGACCTCCCGGGTATCCAGAGAACCCTCATTGCCGGCGACCTCGTCCTGGGACCCGTCGTCCAACTTCACCTCGGTCCCGTTCTCGCCGACTATCGTGATCAGCTCTGAGGCCACTTCGAAACTTATGGCCGGTTGTGAAAACGTCTTCAGGTTCGCCGTATCGAGTTGAGAGTTGGCCAGGAACTGCAGGTTGTTCATGCGCACGACGAAGTCGGCCACGTTCTTATAGTGGGGCAACGCTACGCCAGTAAACGTTACCTCGCCCGGCGGATTGAGCGGCTGCTCGACGGGAGCGTCTATGTTGGTCGGGGTGGCGCTGGCGGTAAGCGTATCGAGGGCAGTGCTCTCGGGTATGACGAAAGCGAGGCCCTGGAGGAACTGATCCCAGGGGAAACGGCTGCGGTAGATGCCGTCGGCGACGGGCTTCTTCTCTTCGAGGCTCGTCTTGAGGTCCCTGTAAGGGCTCAACTCGGCCAGATGACTGTTCTGCTGCGCTATCTCGTTGTCCAGATTCGCGACTTCGTCCTCAAGGTCACCCAGCCTCAGAAAGAGGATCAAGTACACTCCGACCATCACTACCAGCGCGAGGGCGCCAGCGATGAGTAGTATACCGAGGACCCCGCCACGGAACCTCTCTGCGGAGCGGCCCCGCTCGTCAGGAGGGAGGAGATTTATCCGCCTCATTCGTCCTCCATCGCAAGGCCGAACGCGACCGCGAGTACGGGCTCCATCGCCCTGAGCTGGTCGTCCGAGATGTTGGAGCGGTTGGCGGAGAGCTTCTCCACGGGGTTACCGCGCCCGGTGGGAACGTTGAGCAACTCCCCGAGATAAACGTCCAGGCCGGGTATCAGAGCCCCTTCTCCGGAGACCAGCACCTGTGAGACCTCGCGCGCGAGTTCCTGGGAGCGATGGTGTTCGATGGAACGCTGCACCTCGTCGGCGAGGGCCTGAGCGGCGCTCTCGAGCCCGCGCCTTACGTCGTAGACGAGCGCGGGATCGAAACCATCTCCCTCCGGCTGCACCACTATCTCATTGGCCTCGTCCTGCTCTTGGCCCAGCCTGACCCGCGAGTTGAGCGCCTGCCTCTCGGCTTCATCCTCGGGGAGATCGGCGAGGTCGGCGACCGTGGCGACGAAGTCGCCGAGGCCCACCGGCACGAACCGTGTAAGTAGCGGATTGCCGCGGTCCGCCACGACGAGGTTGGTGATCTCAGCCCCGACGTCGAGAAGGAGTACGGCCCCCTCCTCGGCGAAAAAGGGGTCGGGGAGGGTTGAGCGCGTGAGCGAGAGCGCCTTGACATCCACGCCGGCGGGCCGCAAGCCACTACTCCGAACCGCCGAAGTGAAACGTAAGACCATCTCCCTCTGGGCCGCGACGACGAGAACCCGGTCGAGATCCGAGCGCTCCTCGCGCGGGCCGAGCACGACATAGTCGAGAACGGCCTCATCCAGCGGCATCGGGATGTGGTCCTGCGCCTCGAAGTTTATGGCGCCTTGCAGATCGTCTGGCTCCATGTGCGGAAAGTCGAGGAGCCTGACGACAACCTTCTGGTTGGAGACGCCTAAAGTGACGGATTTGCCCTTGAAAGAATGCGAGTCCCAGAATTCCTTTATCTCTGCGGCCAGGAGGTCGTGATCCGCGACCTCTCCCTCGATGATCGCCCCAGGGGGAAGCCTGTGATAGCCGACGTGCTGGAGGGTGTAACCTCCTCCTCCTGAGCCGGAGATCTGGACGGCCTTGATAGACCCGCGGTCTATGTCGATGCCGATGTTGCGAGACCCGAATCGGCTGAAGCGTCGCAAGCGCTCCATGACGCTAGACCCCCACCAGCCTCAGATAGAGAGCTACTATCTCGGGACCTTCGAACAACGACACTACCCCCCCGAGGGCCATGAACACCCCGAAAGGCAGCGCGCTCCTCCGACGTATCTTCCCCGACAAAAGGAGAAGCCCGCCGACGAGGGCCCCACAGAGCGCCCCGATAAAGACCGCCAGCGCACCGTAAGGACCGAGAAAAGCACCGAGCATCCCGCCCATCTTCACGTCGCCCATGCCCATCCCCGCGGGATAGGACAGGGCGAGGGCGAGCAGGCCGCCTCCGACGGCGAGCGCCGAGACGATGTATACCCACCAGCCCGCCGGGTCTCCGATCACCGAAAGTACGAACCCGACAGCCGCGCAGGGCCCGACGATCACGTTCGGTAGCAGCCCATGCTCCAGGTCTATCACGGCCAGACAGATGAGGGTTGCTATCAACACGAGGGCGGATAGCAGCCCTACGCTGAGACCGAACTGATAACCCGCCGCCCCGAAGAGTATGGCCGTCAGCGCTTCGATCAGCGGGTACCTGGGTGAGATACGCTCCCCGCATTTCCGGCACCTGCCACGGAGCAGCAGGTACGAGACGAGCGGTATGTTGTCCCTGGGGGTGATCGGCTCACCGCACTCAGGGCAGTGGGATGCGGGCCACACTACGGAGTGGCGTCTCGGCACCCTGTAGATCACGACGTTCAGGAAGCTCCCGATAACGAGTCCAAGCACGGCTGCCGCCAGTGCGATCAAGCGCCCTCCCGGGCAACGTGACGAAGCGCGCTCACCTCCACGTCGGCTCCCACGGAGGCCTTGCGTCCGACGCTCGAGTTTGGGCCGAGAACGACCCTCGCCCCGACACGAGCCCCCGAGCCCACCACCGCACCCGCCGAGATCCAGCTCCCAGCTCCCACCTCGGCGTCCCGATCGACCACACTCCCGGGCCCCAGAAAACAGTGGCTCCCGACCGCCGCGTCAGGATGCACGACTACCCCGGCCCCTACCACGCAACCGCCCCCGACCGTGGCGACGTCCGACACGTAAGACTGCGGATGTAGCGCCGTGAAGAACTGTCCTCCTAGGCCCCTCAGCGAGTTGGCAACCTGCAGCCTTGCCCCGTTGTCGGTGATCGCCACGACGACGTGTACGGGCTCGACAGAGAGCATGCTCTTGAGCATCCCGATGTCCCCTAGGACGGGATACCCTCGTATCCTCTCGGAGAGCGCCGCGTGGGCGTCGTCATAGAAGCCCATCACCCTGTCTCCCAGACCTCCAGCTAGGAGTACGTCGATCGCAACCCTTCCATATCCGCCAGCTCCTACGATGGCGACTCTCATCTCCTCGTCGAGGCCCAGCGGCTGCACCTCAACTTCGGGTTCAGGCACGCCGGTAGTAGTTTCGGGCTCTCTTATCTCCCTCTCCTCCCAACAGAGAATACGCCGGATGCCCCAGGCAGTTTAACACCCCTGCTGGCATCTTGCTCCTATGTCGACATCGTGCACCTGACTGTTCCAACCAGCGCTTTGGTCGGGGATTTCGCTAGTGAAACGCGCCTTCCAGGGAGTTACCGAGAAGGAAATCACGCGCCGAAAGGCGTCTTCCGCCCGGTATCTGGAGCTCCAGCACCTCGATGGAGCCGGTCCCACAAGATACCATTATGCATCCGTTTTCAGCTTTAATATGACCTATTTCAGAAGACGCGGTCTCCTCGTCGAGGACTCTGGAGCGCCAGATCTTGATCGGACCCTCTACCGCAGGATGGAACGTCCTCGCCCCTATATGAGGTGCCAGAGCCCGGATCAGATCGTGTACCTCCCGAGCACCCCACTCCCATCTTATAGCCTTATCCTCATCCGAAACCTTAGAAGCATAAGTAGCATAAAGACTGTCCTGTTCGACAAGGGTTAGGTTGCCCATCTGAAGCAGATCCAAACTCTCTACTATAGCGTTAGCCCCAGTATGAGCGAGAAGGTCGGTGAGTTCGCCCGCGTCCATATCCGGTGGTATGGAGACGGGTCGCTGGAGGGCCATAGGGCCCGTATCCAGGCCTTCGTCCATACGCATGATCGTCACGCCGGTCTCTATTTCCCCGTGCATGATCGCGCGCTCGACGGGGGCTGCGCCGCGGTATTTCGGCAGGAGCGAGGCGTGAACGTTCCAGGCGCCCTCTCTGGCGGCGTAGAGGGTATCCGGGCGCAGTATCTGGCCGTAGGCGGCGACGACGAGGGCGTCGTACTGGGAGATCTCGTCGCTGATCTCGGAGATTCGGGCCGGTTGCCGGAGGAGGAGGCCGTTAGCGTCGGCGAGCCCGGCGACCGGGGTCCTGGTCATCTTGCGTCCCCTGCCCTTGCGAGGGTCTGGCTGCGAGATCACGAGCCCCACCTCGTGGGGAGAGGAGATCAGACCCCGCAAGACGGTCGCCGCGAAGTCAGGGGTGCCTGCGAAGGCTACCTTCAATCGCGTTAGCTCTGCTGGGCGAGCAGGTGCTCTCGCCATTCGCGCATGGCGGCCTTGCGCGACTGCCTGTCGGTGCGGTCCAGGATCAGGACGCCGTCGAGGTGGTCGATCTCGTGCTGCAGGATCCTGGCGAGGAGGTCCGAGGCCTCTATCAGGAGCGGCTCGCCCGAGACGTCCTGGCCCGAGACGGTTACTGCGGTCGGGCGTTCGACATCGACCTGGATCCCCGGTATCGAGAGGCACCCTTCGGGTGCCGTCTCGGTGGTCTCGGCGCTGTACGTGAGAACGGGGTTGACGATGACGTACTCGTCGTCCTCCACGGCGGCGACCAGCACCCGCTTGAGGCGGCCCACCTGGTTTGCGGCGAGGCCGACCCCCTCGTTATCGCGCATGGTGGCCAGCATGTCTTCCGTAAGGCGCAGCAGCGACTCGTCGAAGCTCTCTACCGGCGCGGCTCGCGTTTTGAGCACGGGGTCTCCGAACGTCCTGATATCGAGTGCCACTTCTTCTATACCTCCTCGGGATCCACGTCAACGCGAACCTTCAGTCCGTGCGTCCTGGCCACCGTCCTGGCGGCCAGGGCCGCAGCGCGGGCTACGGCTGGCCGTCTTCTGGACCGGAGCAGGACCCGCCACGAGGTCTTTCCTCCGGCGCGCCCGAGTGGAACGGGAGCCGACATTTCTACCCCCGGCTCGAGAGCCGGCCGCAACCGGGATTCTACCGCACCTCGAACCGCTGCCTCTGGACCTTCGAAGGTCAGAGAGGCTACGTGCGCGAACGGCGGGTAGCCGAGCGTGCGCAGCCGTGGGAGCTCAGCGGCCGCGAACGCCTCGTAGTCACCCCTAACTCCGGCGCGCAGCGCGTAGTGCTCGGGGAGGTGCGTCTGGATGAGGAGCAGTTTTCTAGCTGCTTCCGCCGCGTCGTAGAGTAATCTGAAAGATCTCTCGACCGCGACGATTGAGCTCCCCGCAAGGAACGCGTCGAGGTCGGGAAGGACGACAGCATCCCACTCGTCGTGCAGAATGCGGGGAGCGGTTCCCGCGACGACGGGGGCGTCGGTATCATCCTGCTCTTCTGCGGTGATCAGACCGACCCGCTCTCCGATGGCTTTCGAGAGTTCCTGGCGCACCCGCTCGACGCCGAGTCCGGCCGGCCTCACTCTATCGGAGCCACACTGCGCGCAAGGACCTGCCTTCTCCCGATAGCCGCAACGGGCGCAGATCAGAGGTCCGCTCCTCCCCTGCAAGACGAGCGGGAGGTCGCAGTTCGGGCAGCGCTTTAGTGCCCCGCAGTGGCTACAGGAGAGGGCCATTGCATAACCGAGCCGCTTGACGACGAGGGCCGCTCTTC
>CADDZK010000128.1 GCA_902812425.1 Actinomycetota bacterium | reverse complement strand
ATACAGCATAGCGGCCCTCGCCGCGGCCGAGCGCGAGGAACGCGCAGCCCACGCACCCGCCGCACGCTGACGACCCCTGGATAGGCTCCGAGCCCATCTGCGCCGCCGTACGGGGCTGACCGAGTCCACGATCGAGGTCGGGGACAGGACCTACCTCATCACGCATCCCGTCTCCGCTGATGAGTTGATCGACGAGGAAGACTTCGACCTTGACGAGCGGCTCCCTTACTGGGCCGAACTCTGGCCGAGCGCCCTGGCCCTGGCGCGTCACCTCTCAACCCGCGACCTGACGGGTGCCCGCGCCATCGAGCTCGGGTGCGGTGTCGGGCTCCCTACCATCACAGTCCTCGCCCGCGGCGCTGAAGTCATCGCAACGGATCACTACGAGGCCGCCCTCGACTTCACGGCCTACAACGCCGGAAGGAACCTGGGCAGGGAACCCGAGACGGTTCTCCTCGACTGGCGCGAGCCGGATATAGGAGGCCTTGGAACCTTCGACCTCGTCCTCGCGGCGGACGTCCTCTACGAGCGCAAGAACGCAGCCGCTCTCGCCGACCTCGTTCCGCGACTGCTCGCGCCGGGTGGAGAGGCCGTCTTCGCCGATCCCCGTCGCGATGAAGCGCCGATCTTCCTGAAAGCGATGGAGGGGCTGGGGTTCGAGGACGTACTGGAAGATACGACGGTCGAGCAAGGCGCGAAAGAGGTGAAGGTGCTCCTGCACCGGCTGCGGCGATGATGAAAGGCTTTGAGGTAAGAGAGGCCGGGACAGCGGACCTCGACGTCGTGCTCTCGATCCTGGAGGAGGCCGCAAGGTGGCTCGTCTCACGAGGGATCGACCAGTGGAGGCCCGGCTCGTTCTCACGCCGCAGGACCGCGGCCCGCATAGAACGCGGCGAGATGTACCTGGCTGAACTGGCCGACCAGGCCCTCGGGACTTTCGCGCTCCAATGGTCGGACGAAGAGACCTGGGGGAAGGTTCCCGACGAGGCGGGCTACGTGCATGGGCTCGCGGTCCGCAGGAATCTCGCCGGCAGGGGACTGGGCCGCGAGCTTCTCAGGTGGGCAGAGAACATGATTGCTGGGTCGGGAAAGAAATACCTCCGGCTCGACTGCGTGGCGGAGAATGGCGCGCTGAACGCGTACTACGAGCGGGCCGGCTTCGTCTACAGGGGAAGGGCTCTGGTAAGCGGGCTCGAAGCCTGTACGAGAAAGAGGTCGGCGTTTCGGGGGCGGGATAGGGAGATCCCTGCTGTTATACTCTCATCCAGTGCTTCTGGAATCGTTAAACCCGACCCAGCTCGACGCTGTACAGCATACGGAAGGGCCGCTCCTCATCCTCGCCGGAGCGGGGAGCGGGAAGACCCGCGTGCTCACGCATCGCGTCGCCTACCTCATCGACCAGGGACTCGCCGCACCCGAGGAGGTCCTGGCCATAACGTTCACCAACAAGGCGGCCCGCGAGATGAAGGACAGGGTGGCCCTCCTCGTCGGACCCGACTCGAGGAAGATGTGGGTCTCCACCTTCCACTCCTTCTGCGCGCGCATCCTCAGGGCGCACGCGGAGAAGCTGGGCTACAAGAGGGAGTTCACGATCTACGACGGCGCCGACCAGGTTAGGCTCGTCAGGCGATGTATCGTCGAGCTCGGCAAGGACCCCAAGCGCTTCAACCCGCGCTCTTTTGGGGCCCAGATCAGCGCCGCCAAGAACGTCCTTATGGCCCCCGACGACTTCCTCCGCAACACGGAGGGCTACATCGCCGAGAACGTCGCCGAGGTCTACGACCTCTACCAGCGCCGCCTATACGAGAACAACGCCATGGACTTCGACGACCTCATAATGCAGACCGTCGCCCTCCTCGAACTCTTCCCCGAGGTCCGCGAACGCTACCAGACGCGCTTCAAGTACATCCACGTCGACGAGTACCAGGATACCAACCACGCCCAATACCGCCTCGTCAACATTCTCGCCGCCGGACATCGTAACTTATGTGTCGTCGGTGATGACGATCAGTGCATGATCGGGGGTACCCCGATCATGATGGCGGACGGCTCGACGAAGCTCATAGAACGGATCACAGTCGGAGACGAGGTGCTCTCGGGCTATGGCAGCGGCCGCTTCCGCCCGGCCAGGGTTACGGATGTGTCGCGCTCTCACGCAGAGGAGGGAGTACGGATCACCACCAGGAGCGGCCGGCGATTGGTCTCCACCCCCGAGCACGTCCATTTCGCCGGCTACAAGCTGGGGCTCACCCCTCAGATGCACATAACGTACCTGATGAGAATTGGTACCTCGCGGACGTACACCAACGGCCGGGTCAAGCCCGTCGTCGGATTCATGCAGCGCTCGCGACAGGAGCACGCGGACGCAGCATGGGTTGTTTCGACGCACGAATCCGAAGGTGAGGCCCGCGCTGCCGAGACGACGCTCGCGCTCAAGTACCAGGTGCCGACGCTGCCGTTCGTGGCACGTGCGGGGTCTGACAATGGTCTCGTTGCAAATCAAGCTCTGATCGACCGCGTCTTCTCCGAGGTCGACTGCGAAGAGGGCGGCCATCGACTGCTCGCGGACTCAGGATTGAGTTCTGACGCTCCTCATTACCTGCCCCAGAGCTACACGGGGCGTCGCAGGAACGTAGTGGTGACGCTCTGTGGAGACAGGCGCGGCAGGACGCCGATGCACAGGATCTCGATGGTCGGTCGCGACGAGGAAGGACGCCGGGCGCTGGAGAGCCTGGGGTTGAGCGTGCGGCAGGCGAAGCAGGGATCTTCGAGCTGGCGTTACGAGTCGTGTTTCAAGGACTACGGCGCGGCGATGGAGATCGTTGAGCGGATACGATACGTACTCGACGTGTCGGTGCAACGGGTTGCGCGTCTCGGCGCCGACGGCGGCGAGGTAGTCGAAGGGAAGTCTCTGCCGTTCGTTCCTGCGTCGGCCGTGCGGCCCGGGATGGCGATGTTCACGGCGGATGGTGGCTACGATCTCGTCGAGAGCGTGGAGCAGGTGACTTTGGATCTTCCGGTCTACGATATCGACGTCGAGGGTACGCACAACTTCATCGCTGACGGCTTAATAACGCACAATTCCGTGTACTCGTGGCGAGGAGCCGACATCAGGAACATCCTTGACTTCGAGCGGGACTATCCAGAGGCGAAGGTCGTCAAGCTGGAACAGAACTATCGTTCGACGCAGACCATACTCGACGCGGCGAACGCGGTCGTCGCCAACAACGCCTCGCGCAAGCCGAAGGCGCTATGGACAGCCGGCGAAGAAGGGGAACGTATCAGGGTCTTCGCGGCTTCGGACGAGTATGCGGAGGCGAGGTTCGTCGTCTCGGAGATCGAGCGGTTGATAGACGGGGGAGTCTCTGCGCGGGACATCGCGGTCTTCTACAGGACGAACGCCCAGAGCCGGGCGCTTGAGGACGTGCTCGTGCGCGAGGGCGTGCCTTATCAGGTGGTCGGCGGGGTCCGCTTCTACGAGCGGGCCGAGATCAAAGACGCCATGGCCTACCTCTCTGTGATCTCGAACCCCGATGACTCGGTCTCTCTGGAGCGAATAATCAACGTGCCCAAGAGGGGGCTCGGAAACACGTCCGTGGCGAAGCTTCAAGACTACGCGCGCAAGAACGGCGTCTCGCTCTACGAGGCTCTCTCGGAGGCGGGTGCCGTCGACCTGACGGGCGCCGCGAAGAAGGTCTGCCGGACCGTATACGACCTCTTCGAGGGATGGAGGGTTGCTGCCAGAGAGGTGCCGCCTGCGGAGTTGATCGGGGCGGTCCTCGACGAGTCTGGCTACAGGAAGGAACTGGAGGCTGAGGACACCGTCGAGGCCGAGTCGCGCCTCGAGAACCTCGAAGAGCTGATAAACGCAGCGAGGGAGTACGAGCGCGTCGAGCCAGAGCCGACGCTCGGCGGCTTTTTGCAGGAGCAGGCGCTGTACTCGGACCAGGACTCGCTGACCTCGGAGGGCGGCAGCGTCACGCTGATGACGCTCCACAACGCCAAGGGGCTCGAGTTCGGGCACGTCTTCGTCGTCGGGATGGAGGAGGGGATCTTCCCGCACGCCCGCTCGCTCGACGAGCACAACCTGGAGGAGGAGCGGAGGCTCGCCTACGTGGGCATCACGCGCGCTAGGGAGACGCTCACGCTCACGCACGCCAAGCTGCGCTCGAGCTGGGGCGAACGCGAGTACAGGATGCCCTCGCGCTTCCTCTCGGAGATCCCCGACCAGTACAAGTCCGGCACGGTGCCCCACAGCTTCGCGAACGCTTCGGGACGCGGAGGATGGGGGATGGCATCATCAGGGCGTGGAGGTCTCGAGAGGGCGGCAAGGGTGTCGTACAGGACGGGGGAGAGAGTTCGTCACGCCAAGTTCGGGGTCGGGGAGATCGTCGAGTCGGGGGCGGGGAGGGTCGTCATCAGGTTCGGAACCGAGGAGAGGACCTTTGTCCCCGAGATAGCGCCGTTGAGCAAGGTTTGAATATCACACGGGCGTTGCACCAAGTTTCGCTTCGCTCTCGCGCTACCTTCGGACACGCACTCGGGTTAATAGGAATCTAGAAAGCCACACCCAGAAGGTGGAGAAGTACGATCAGCACCCATCCCACTACTCCTCCGATGGCGCAGATGACGATGGTGAGGAGGTTGAGAGGCACCTCGTCAGATAGGAAGAGGTTGGTTACGAATAGAAGGATTAGCCCGACTACCGTGTTGACTATGAGCCTGCTTATAAGCCGCATACGATTGGACATGCCCCGAACGGCCAGCGTTCAAACGTCGGCTTGAGATCCCAGAGCTCTATTAGGAGGTTCATCCTCTCAGGCTAGCTAGTTCCTCCTCAAGGAGCGCATGGTACTGTGCCCGCCGCTCCTTGACTTCCAGCCACTCGATGTAGCTCTCCAGCCACGAGTAGTAGCGTTCCTCGGCGCGCGCCCAGGACAAGCTGGCTTGCCACTCGGCCGCCTTCTGCTCACTGTATGCGCTCTCGGCCAACTCCTTGAGCTGCTGAGCAGCTTCGGTCTTCAGAGTGGCAAACATAGCCCGCTCCAGGGGTTCTCCGGTCCGCTGTGCAAGGGCTGTGGCCTGACGCCCGAGGGCTTCCTCTACCATCTCCGAGGCGGTTTGCTCCGGGTGCACGAGTATGCCTCTCCTTCCCTTATCGGCCAGGGACCGCTGACAACCGAGGTATGCTGACACTACCTTCGGCTCGGCGTATCACTCAATTGCAGTATTTCTTTTAACTTTGGGTTAAGTGCTTGTGGACTTACGAGAACCATACTTCTCGTAAGGACCGGTTTCCCAGTGCCTGCTCTTTCGCTAATATGTGCCTGATCTGTTCATCTTCCAAGGGGGAGGTTGGCAAGTTGCCACTCACGGGCGGCCCTCCTATCATCGTAGGGGCAGTGGTTCTCCTGATAGGATCGGCTATCTTGGCGTGGGCTATCTTGAGGAGGCGCTAGCGTCTCGGGCGCCCCTCGCAAGATGCCATCGAAACCCTCCAGACGCCTCCGCTACCTCGGTAGCACCAGTCGGCGTGCTCTTCATCGTAGACGGAGGCGGGATCTCCCCAGCCCTGCCTCTGGTCATATCAGCTGGTGTTCCCGTTCTCGCTGTACGCATCTGCGAAATTTTCGTACCCGCGGATGAATTGCCGATAAATTAGCCCCAGCGCAAAGAGCCGAGTATTCTTCGTCCTTCACTCTGAGAGCGATCCCGACATCCGATCAGAGACGTTAACTAACGTGACAGCTACCCTTGACGTCCAGATCCTATGGCCCCGGCGCCTAAACTAACTCCTGGTCCTTGCACAGAGCTAGACCTCAACTGAAGATTCAGCACCCCTCAGTTGAAGTACAATGTCAGTGAGGTCGAGGCCGGTTCATGTTGTAAAGCGCGCGTCTATGTGCGAAGTTGACTACTGCCAGCGGAGAAGGGGGTGGCATGGAAGGCACATCTAGGAACGTAGTGCTGCTATGCGAGGAGTGCGGAGAGAGGATGGTGCTCGGCGGTCCGCTTTCGGTGTGGCGCTGCGGGAGCACCCTCTTCGAGTGCGGGTGCGGGGCGCAGCTCAGGCTATCAGATCAACTCGACCCTTCGGAGCCCAAGATACGGTCCGAGGCACGCACCGCGATGCTCTACCGCTAGGAGATCCAGGTCCCCACAACCTGGCACCCACCCCGTCGTGTTCTGACAAGCGTGGTGTCCACAGATACAACCCCGTGACGCCCATACTCGGGTGCCATCTGGAGGAGGCAGGTTCCCCTCGGTATATGCTCCCACGATCTTTTAGGCATACGGTCTCCATGATGCCCGACTCCGGCGTCCCGGCGGACGCTGTCTAGCAGATCCTCGGCCACAAAGACCCCGCAATTACCCCAGAATGTTACGCGCACGCCCTCTCTGATGCCCGACAGATCGCATGGACAATTACGGTTTCTGATACGCTTTAGGAAGCAAGTATAAAGAGTCCGTTTCTGGCGGGTAGGCATCCGGTAGGTGTCACGGGAGAGGCTTACGGCTAGGAATAAGGCTTAGTTAAGTGGAAGAGGAGTACCATGCCGCACGTCTACGTAACAGGACATAAAAACCCTGATACGGACACGATCGCCTCGGCTATCGGTTACGCCGAGTACAAGAACCTCGTAGACCCGGACAACCTCTACGTGGCGGCCCGGCTCGGGGAGGTGAACACCCAGACCGAGTGGGCCTTGGAGAAGAGCGGGGCCCGTGCGCCGAGGATGCTCGAGCACATCATGCTGCGGGTCAAGGACGTGATGTCCGACGACGTGGCCGTCGCCCACAAGAACGACCCGCTTCGTAACGTCGGCCTTACGATGGCCAAGCGGAACATAAGCCAGATCCCCATAGTCGACGACGACGGCTCGCTCACCGGGATCATCACGGAGCGCAACCTGGCGCGCATGTACGTGCGGGAGTCGCGCGGGGCTTCGAGCTTCGCAGAGAGCCCGGTCTCGGTCGGGGCCATGGTCGAGGTGCTCGAAGGGGAGCTGCTCGTCGGGGAGGAGAGCTGCGAGTCCTCGGGCCAGTTGTGGGTCATCTCGATGAGCGTGGCCTCGATGGGGAAGTCCATGAAACCCGGAGACATAGTGGTGATCGGCGACCGCCCGAAGAGCCAGAGGAGGGCGATAGAGCTCGGCGCACAAGTACTCGTCGTCTCCAACGGGGTACGTCCCGAGAAAGAGGTCCTCCAGATAGCCAGGGAGAAAGGGACGACGGTAGTGCTCAGCCCCCTCGATTCCTACGTGACGAGCCGCCTGATACAGCTCTCAGTCCCTTGCTGGGAGCTCATGAGCGAGAATCCCCTGACCGTCAGCCCCGACGACCTCATAACAGAGATCACGGAGCAGGTAATGGAAGTGCACTACAGGGCCGCCATCGCCGTCGACGACAGGAAGGTGCCCATCGGTGTCATTACCAGGACGGATCTTTTGAACCCCAAGCCGAGGCGCGTCCTCCTCGTCGACCACGCCGAGGTGGGGCAGAGCGTCAAGGGCGTCGAGAAGGCCGAGGTCGTAGAGATCCTGGACCACCACCACGTCGGGGACATCGAGACGACCTCTCCCATCCCCGCGACCTTCGACCCCGTCGGCTCGACGGCGACCCTGATCGTCGAGCGCTTCAAGGCGAGCGGCCTGAGACCGGAGGAGCCGACGGCGAGGATGTTGCTCGCCGCCCTCCTCTCCGACACGGTGATCCTGAACTCCCCGACGACCACGGAGCGCGACCGCGAGGTCGCAGCGTACCTGGAGCAGATGCTCGACCTGGACGCGAACGAGTTCGGGACACAGATGTTCGAGGCCTCCTCGGACGTCTCGTCGCTCTCTGCGAAGGAGATCGTCGGCCGTGACGCGAAGGAGTACGGGACGAGCTCGGGGGAGAAGGTGAGCGTCTCCCAGGTCGAGACCGTAGGCCCGGGCCTGCTAGAGCGCAAGGACGAGCTGATCGAGGCCCTGGAGCAACTGAAGGGGGAGAACGGTTACCTTTTCTCGGCGCTCATGGTTACGGACATCATGGAGGGTGGTACCCAGCTCCTCTGTGTCGGGGACTGCTCCCCTGTGCGCCAGGCCTTCGACGCCCAGGGCAAGAACGGCGTCATAGACCTGCCAGGCGTGATGAGCCGCAAAAAGCAGGTGGCCCCCGCGCTTCTCTCGGTCCTCTAGGCGCCCTGTGGCGAAGATACTCGACGGCAAGGCCGCGGCGGCCGAGGTCCGCTCGGAGGTCGCCTCCGAGGTCGCCAAACTAAAAGAGCGGGGCGTACCCGTGCGGCTTGACGTGATCCTGGTCGGCCAGGACCCGGCCTCCGTCACCTACGTCTCCTCCAAGGAGCGTGACAGCCAGGAGGTCGGTATAGAGTCGAGGGTCCACCGTTTCCCATCGGAGGTCTCCCAGCAAGAACTCGCCACCCTCGTCGAGACGCTGAACGAAGATGTCGCAGTCTCTGGCTTCTTTATCCAGCTACCCTTGCCTGAGGGTCTCGACCCTGTGTCCCTGATCTCACGCATAACCCCGGCCAAAGACGTTGACGGTCTGAGCCCCGAGAGCGCGGGGAGGCTCGCCGTCGGCCTGCCGAGCCTGCTTCCCTGTACACCGCACGGCATCATCCAGCTCCTCGGGCGAAACGGCATAGAGCTCTCAGGAAGCGAGGCCGTCGTCATAGGGCGCTCGAACCTCGTGGGCAAGCCCCTCGCCCAACTCCTCCTGCGCGAGAACGCGACCGTCACGGTCTGCCACTCGCGCACGCGCGACCTGCCCGAGGTAGCGCGAAGGGCCGACCTGCTCGTCGTCGCGGCGGGCCAGAAGGAGATGGTAGGAGCCGAGCACGTAAAGGAGGGCGCCGTCGTCGTTGACGTCGGCATCCACCGCGGAGAGGAGGGCGGCCTCGTCGGGGACGTCAGGTTCGATGAGGTCGAGCCGAAGGCGGCCTGGATCTCCCCCGTCCCTGGCGGCGTAGGCCCGATGACCCGCGCGATGCTCCTCCACAACGCGGTGAGGGCGGCCCGGATGCAAGCGGAGGCCCCGAAGAGGGGATAGATGGCGTCTGGAGCGCACGTATACTGGTTACCAGAGTGGAGTCCCCGAAGGAGCGGAACGGACCAGGGTCTTAGCGCCTTCGAGAGGAATAACCTTGCGGGTTGGGAGCATCTTTGCGGCGACGGTACTCGTGTTATCCGGAATACTGGTCGGAATTCGTGCTGTGGGCTCCTCCCGTAGCGAGGTGGCGCAGGCGATAGAGCCCGCCACAGCGGGCGGGAAAGTACCAGCGGTGGCCAATAAGGGAGAACCGGCGGAGGCGGACATTCTCTTCAAGAGGCCCGTCGAGGTCGAGGAAGTCTTGAGGATCGCCGGCGAGGAGAATCGGGACAACCTCACGACGATGGAGGGCTTTTTCCGCGCGGGCGGGGAGGAGATCAGCGACGGCTTCAGCGTCCCGGCCCGGCTTGAGACGGCGGGGGAGATCGAGCGCGCCTGAGCAAGAGCGCGAACGGGCTCACTCGCGGAGATGTCCCAGAGTACGAACGAAAAGAGGGACGATGAGCTGAGGGCGCAGGCTTCTGAGATGAAAGAAGCGATGAGTGAGGCGGGGGTGCGTGAGATCCTGGTCACGAGGGCCTCGCTCGAAGGCAACTCTCTTGAACTGGAGCTTCTTCCCGCGCATCAGAGTGACGCTATCAAGAATATCTCCGTGACTACCCGGAGCGACCTCATAAAGATGTTCGAGCGCGCCAGGAAAGAGGCGAAGCGAAGAGGCGAGTCACCCCCGGAGTTCTACTAGGCAGGTAACCTGCGGCGAGGGATTTTTGGCTTCCGAATCTGCGCTAAGATAAGTTCGAGTTCAATGAGCGAAGACCGGAGGCAGAACATGATATCCGAGGAGCAGGTGCGCCACGTTGCGAATCTGGCGCGGCTTGGGCTGAGTGACGACGAGATAGAGAAGATGGGCACCCAGCTCGACGCGATCCTGGACAGCATAGAGAAGATCCGGGAGCTCGACCTCGCCGACGTGCCGCCGACGGCCAATCCGCTGAACCTCTCGAACGTTCTCCGCTCCGACGAGCCGCGACCCGAGCTCTCGCAGGAAGAGGCGCTCTCCATGGCCCCCGAGCGCGTGGACGACCTCTTCGCCGTCCCGAGGATCGACTGAGATGCCCCATGATCTGCTCGGCCTCACGGCCCACGAGCTCGCAAAAAGAATAGAGGCGGGC
>CADDZK010000127.1 GCA_902812425.1 Actinomycetota bacterium | reverse complement strand
AGCCCAGCGAGCGCCCCCTACATCCACCTCCCTGGCGCGGATTCCGGGGGCATCGTCGACCCAGGGAAGCTCGTCGAAGGGGACCCTGCGCGGTTCGTCCATGCCGCCAGTCTACCCCTGCCGGAAGCCCCGGGCCAATAGCCGCGCAGCAAGAACGTCCGTAATGAGCGCTCGGACGATATGGGATAATCCACGGGCCAGGAGGCGAACAGTCTACGCGAGGTGAGACGATGGCTACGACCGCGAATCGGGCGGAGGCTCAGGTAGGTCCGGGGGTGGGCGACTTCCTCAACATCGACGCCCACCTCTCAGAAGAGGAGATAGGCGTCAGGGAGCGGGTGCGCTCTTTTGTAAAGGAGAGGGTCAGGCCGAACATCAAGGAGTGGTACGACGAGGCCGTCTTCCCGAGGGGGATCGTACCCGAGTTCGCCGATCTCGGCCTGCTCGGGATGCACCTCTCAGGCTACGGATGCGCAGGGAGGAGCGCCGTCGAGTACGGGCTCGCGTGCATGGAGCTCGAAGCGGGAGACTCGGGACTCAGGACCTTCGTCAGCGTACAGGGTTCGCTCGCCATGAGTGCCATCCACAAGTTCGGATCTGAGGAACAGAAGCAGGAGTGGCTGCCGAGGATGGCGAAGGGAGAGGCCATAGGCTGCTTCGGCCTCACCGAGCCCACCGCGGGATCCGACCCGGCGAGCATGAAGACCTTCGCCAGAAAAGAAGGATCAGCTTGGGTCTTGAGCGGTGAGAAGCGTTGGATCGGGCTCGCCACCATCGCCGACGTCGCCGTCGTCTGGGCGCGCACGGACGAGGAGAAGAACCCCGTCCGCGGCTTCCTCGTCCCGACAGATACCGAGGGCTTCTCCGCTCGAGACATAACCCCGAAGCTCTCGATGCGCGCTTCGATCCAGTGCGACGTCCACCTCGAAGACGTACGTCTCCCGGAGAGCGCGATGCTCCCCGAGGCCCGAGGGCTCGGCGGCCCCTTCGCCTGCCTGAACGAGGCGAGGTACGGCATCATCTGGGGCTCGATGGGGGCGGCCCGCGACTGCTACGAGTCGGCGCTGGCGTACGCTAAAGAGAGGGAGCAGTTCGGCAGGCCCATAGCCTCCTTCCAGCTCGTGCAGGAGAAGCTTGCGAACATGCTGATAGAGATCGGCAAGGGTACGCTCCTCGCGCTTCACATAGGCAGGATGAAGGACGCGGGCACGCTCAGGCCCGAGCACATAAGCTTCGGCAAGCTCAACAACGTCAGGGAGGCTATAGAGATAGCGCGCGAGGCCCGCACCGTCTTCGGCGGCAACGGCGTCACCCTGGACTATCCCCCCATGCGCCACATGAGCAACCTGGAGAGCGTCAGGACCTACGAGGGCACGGACGAGGTACACACCCTGATCCTCGGCGGCGCCATCACGGGCATCCCCGCCTTCCGCTAGTCTACGAGCAGAACGGGAGAGAACATGGCGTGGATGAAGGCGATACTGGTCGAGGAGTTCGGCGAGCCCGACGTGCTGCAATACGTCGACGTCGAGCGCCCTTCGCCAGGCGAGCGGGAGGCCCTGATCGAGGTTCGCTCCGCGGGCGTGAACTACGCCGATACCATGCGCCGCCGCAACCAGTACGTCGTCCCTCAGGACCTCCCCTTCATCCCCGGCGCGGAGGTGGCTGGCACCGTCGCCGAAGTGGGGAATGGGGTCGAAGGCGTCGCCATCGGCGACCGCGTCGTCACCCTGCTCGGGATGGGCGGGTATGCACAGTACGCCGTCGCCCCCGAGCGGAGCCTGATCCCACTCCCCGAAGGCCTGGACTTCGACCACGCCGCGGCCATCCCCCTCCAGGGCCTGACAGCCTACCATTGCATCAAGACCTCGGGAGCACTGAAAGAGGGCGAGAGCATCCTCGTCCACGCAGCAGCGGGCGGCGTCGGCACCCTCTCGGTCCAGATGGCGAAACTCCTCGGGGCGGGCACCGTCATCGCCACAGCGAGCAGCGAGGAGAAGCTCGACCTCGCGCGCTCCCTGGGCGCCGACGTCCTCATAGACTACACGGAGGAGGACTGGCCCGAGAAGGTGCGCGAAGCCACCGATGGCAAGGGTGCAGACGTCATACTGGAGATGGTCGGTAGCGATTTCCCCGAGAAGAATCTGGGGTGCCTGAACGTCTTCGGCAGGATGGTCGTCTTCGGCGCGGCGAGCAGGGAGCGGGGGACGATAGTGCCCGCCGCCCTGATGAGACGGTGCCACGCCGTCGTCGGTTTCTATCTCCCACAGGTGATGCGCCGCCCCGATCTCTTCGTCCCAAGTCTCCAGGAGGTGCTAGGTTGGATCTCCTCCGGCAAACTGAAGCTCACCATCGGCGGCACGTATCCGCTCGAAAGGGCAGCCGAAGCCCACTCCGCCCTCGAAGGCCGCCTGACCACGGGCAAGCTACTACTCAATCCATAAAGGCTACAGGCATCAGGTGTACGTGACCATCGCGGAGTCTTGTGCCGAATACAGAACGGATATTCTGCCAGCCGAGTTCTCGCTGTGCGGCGCGGATTCTGGCCCCGTCGGTTTCTTGGTGAAACGACGCGTCACCTCCCGAACCGCCGCATGAGGCTGCTAAGGCGGCCAGCACCCTCGTTTTCAGCATTGAACGCCCGGTTGTAGCTCCGCCCTCACTGCCGAAGACTCTTCTTCAGGCCCAGGGTAGAGTCGCGCATTGTGGGGGGCACCGCGACCCTCTGCCTGTTCGAGGTACCTGTCGAGCTTCTCGACTTCGAGATCCCTGACCATCTTCGCGAACTCCTGCGCCGGAGGCCGGGCGTCGGCGCGGATGTGCGGTCGTGATGGTAGTATGCGCGCTCCCCCTGGCAAGGCCGGGCCCGACTTCCCCTTTGGAGGGCGCGACGGGACCGGTAGACTTCATGGGACCCGCCTCCGGCCGGGGTAGCCGGATGTCGTCTTCTCAGGAGGGGTTTCGATGGCCGAGGTAGTACTCTTCCACCACGCGCAGGGGCTGACCCCCGGAGTCGTCGCGTTCGCCGACGAGCTGCGCCGCGCTGTGCACACCGTGCACACGCCCGACCTGTTCGAGGGTCTCACCTTCGGTACCGTGGATGAGGGCGTGGCCTACGCCAGGGAGATCGGCTTCGGCGAGGTGCTCGAGCGCGGCGTCCGGGCGGCCGAGGGACTGTCTGCCGAGTCGGTCTACGCCGGCTTCTCGCTGGGTGTGATGCCGGCGCAGAGGTTGGCCCAGACCCGGCCGGGGGCACGGGGTGCGTTACTGTTCCACGCCTGCCTGCCGGTATCGGAGTTCGGCCCGTCTTGGCCGGACGGGGTACCGGTGCAGGTGCACGCGATGGACGCCGACCCGTTCTTCGCCGACGACATTGAAGCCGCCCGGACACTCGTCGACGAGGCCGAGGATGCGGAGCTGTTCCTCTATCCCGGCGACCGGCACCTCTTCGCCGACAGCTCGCTGCCGTCGTACGACGCGGGCGCCACCGCGCTTCTGAGCCAGCGGGTCCTTGCTTTTCTCGACGGGCTGTAGAAGGGTCACGTACAAGCAGGTCGAGTCCTGGAGACTAGGCGTGCCCGGTGCCTTTCGCGATCCGAACGGAGTTAAGGGTGCACGCGAGGACCAGGTGCCCGGCTGACCTCCGATCGGCTCGATCTTTCAGCGTTCGCCGCGGCCCATCTTCTGCCCTCGCCCGTGGGAGGACGAGCGTGCCGCGAATGGGGTTGAGCGCTGGCCGCCTAGAAGCCCAGAAAACAAAATGGGCGGGAGAGAGTCCCCGCCCCAAGACCTGTTGCCTGAAGTCTTAGATCACCGAGCTAGAGGGGCCGCCCGCGACGTATATGGTCTCACCGCTTATATACGAGGCGTCGTCGGAGACGAGGAAGGCGACGACGTTGGCGATGTCCTCGACCCTCCCGAAGCGCTTGAGGGGGATGTTCTTGGCGAATCGCTCCTTCATGTCCTCCATGGTCATCCCGACGCGTTCGGCAGCCTCCTTGGTCATCTCGGTCTCGATCCAACCGGGGGCTACGGCGTTGACATTGACGTTGAAACGCCCGAGCTCGAGCGCGAGCGTCCGCGCGAGCGCCTGAAGACCTGCCTTCGCCGCCGAGTAGTTCGCCTGCCCCTTGTTCCCTAAAGCAACGATGGAGCTGGTCATCACGATCTTGCCGTACTCCTGCTCGACCATGTACTTCTGCGCCGCCTTGGAGCAAAGGAAACTGCCCTTGAGGTGGACGTCGAGCACCTTGTCCCAGTCTTCCTCGCTCATCTTGAACGAGAGGTTGTCGCGCAAGAGACCAGCATTGTTGATGAGAATGTCTATCCGCCCGAAGCGGTTGGCAATCTCCTCGAACGCCTTCTCGACCTGCTGAGCACTCGATACGTCGCAGGCGATCGCAATCGCCTCGGCTCCCGCAGCCTCGACGGCCTCCACCGTCTCCTGACAGGCCTCAGCCGACAGATCCAGAACCGCTACGTTCGCCCCCTCCTGCGCCAGCCGGATGGCCTCAGCCGCCCCAATGCCGCGCGCCGCTCCCGTTACAACCGCAGTACGCCCGCTAAGCCTCAAGTGCCACCTCTCTCGCTCGCCGAACACTACAGACCACGCCCCCGAGGGTGTGGTCTTTGTTACATGACAGTAAAGTAATTGTATACGAATTGAACGTATGTGTCCAGAACAGGTATGTGCAAAGGCAGGAGATGATAATTGCGGCCCGATGACTTCAGGAGGGGATTATATGCTTTTCCGGGCGGGCTGCCTGTCTGTCGGATCACATATAAAGGAGCCCCCGCCTGAGGTGGGGGCTAAATAGAGATAGGGGGCTATCTTCGCTACTTCGGGCGGCTAGGTCCTTATATAGATACCGCCGTTTATGTCGATGGACTGGCCTGTGATGTAGTCGCCGTCCTCTATCAGGTAGCGAACGGCACGGGCGACCTCATCCGGTTTCCCGAAGCGCCCGAGTGGCACCTGTTTGCGGAGCTTCTGCTGGGCTTCCTCGGGTATGTTGGCGACCATATCGGTCTCTATAAAGCCAGGGCAGATCGCGTTAACGGTGATCCCGAATCGTGCCAGTTCCTGGGCTGCGGTCTTGGTGAAGCCGAGAAGACCTGCCTTGGCGGCGGAGTAGTTGGCCTGCCCGATATTGCCCGCTTCGCCGACGAACGAGCTCATGTTGATGATCTTGCCCCCGCCCTGCTCCGTCATGTGGGGCAAGACCGCGTGGACCGTGTAGAAGGCGCTGTTGAGGTCGACCTGGATGACCTTGTTCCAGTCGTCGACGGAGAGCTTCCTCAAGGTGCGGTCTATGTTGATCCCCGCGTTGTTGATCAGGACGTCCACCCTGTTGAAGTGCTCCATCGCCTGATCTATGAGCTTCTGGGCCTGCTCCGCGTCGGAGACGTCGGCCTGGACGGCGATAGCCTCCCCGCCACTCTCCGAGATCTGATTGACCAACTCCTCGGCCGGCTCCTTGCTCCTGGAGTAGTTGACGACGACTTTTGCTCCCCCGCTCGCCAGCTCCTCCGCTATAGCCCTGCCAAGACCCCTGCTCGCCCCGGTGACGACAACGACTGCTTCTTTCAATGTACCCACGCTATTCTCCCTTCCCTACTTGCCTTTGAAATAGAGTTTATTGACTGGAGAAATCAGGCGCAAACTAGGTACCATACGCACGTAAATTCAGCCACACGAGGTGCCCACGCCATCTCAGAGAGGTTCGCTACAAGATCCCACCCCAAAGCGCAAGGATAATCCAAATCTACACGAGCCAGACAAGAGCCTCCACAGGCCACAAACTATCGCCCAACTTGACGATTCAGTATGAGGCAGAGACAGGTGTTCTCGATGATGAAGGCCAGGCTCGTTGACTTCGTTCGCCCGAAAAGTGACGTGGATTAGATAAATGAGGTATTAGCCAGGATGCTCTGTCATAATATGTGCGTAGTGATTAGAGCCACGCACGACCTAGGTGTTGAACCGACTTCTGGTGCAGGATCGGGGGTTGAACCAAAACTCTTTGTCTAGAGACTTTTTGGTGCAAGGCCCGATCACACCCTTGACGGATTAATACATATATGTAAAATGCACATAGAGTATGGAAGAGAGTATCATGAACAACGAAGGACAGGAACGCGAGGCGGGAGGCCGAGAGCGAGAATTCCGCGGGGTTGAGGCGCGGCCGAGGAACTGGCTGGTGCCTGTGATCCTGCTCTCTTTGAGAGAGTGGAACTCGTATGGGTACGAGCTAATGGAGCGGGCTTCGGCTTTTGGGTTCGAGGCGATGAACCCTGGAACGCTGTACCGGACGCTACGGCAGATGGAGAAAGAGGGCATCGTCGAGTCCAGTTGGGAGACCTCCAAGGGCGGGCCGGCGCGTCGGATGTACACCATCACGGATGCGGGAAGGTCGTATCTGGACTTCTGGGCCAAGTCGCTGGAGCAATACCAGCACACCATGGACAACTTCTTCCGGCTCTACACGGGCAGGCCGCTGCAAGACAAGAACAAGGAAGAAGGCGGCCAGAAGAAGTAGTTCGCGTCTTACGCGAGAAAGGAGATGTAGATGGCTACTACGATGGACAAGGCCAACAAGGCGGTTGAGAGGCTCGCCGAGAGCACGCGCGATTCCTACCAGACGGTCGTGGATCACGCGGTGGGCCTTCAGGAGCGGAACGTCAGGTTCGCGCAGGGTATCGTGGACGGCACCATAAAGGAGCTACGCTACCAGGCCGAGACCAACCGCAACGTCGTGGACGAGCTCTTCGAGCGCGCCGAGGAGCAGCGCGACGCCTATCAGGCCCTCGTCGAGCAGTCCCTCGACGCCTACATGGACCTCGCCTACGCACCCTTCACCTACTACAAGGAGGGCCTGGAGGCCGCCAGGAAGGCCGCCAGGTAAGACGTAGCATCAGGTCGAAGTTTTCGGGGCGGACCTTCGGGTCCGCTCTTTTTTTATGTTTCGCAGCCAGGATATCGGGTAGTAATAAATGTGTATGCAAGCTGACTAAGAGGAAGTGAGATCATGGACGAGAAGCAGCGGCAACAGGTGAACGAGGCGGCGGAGAAATTCGCCGATGCGCTCAAGGAGTCGTACCAGTCGATCGCCGACCGCTCTGTCTCGGCCCAGGAACTCAACGCCCAGTTGACGCAGGACTTCTTCAACGGCGTCATAAACAACCTGAGGACCCAGGCCGAGAACAACAGGGCCCTCTCTGAGGATTTGATCGAGCAGCAGCGCAAGCAGCAGGAGGCCTCCCAGGCGCTTGCCCAGGAGTCGGTGAACGCCTACATGGATTTCCTCAACTCCATGTTCGCCTACTACAGAGGCAACCTGGATGAAGTGCAGCGGAGAGCCAACCAGTAACGGAAGAGCGGTGTTTTGTAGAGGGTAACGGGAGGTCCGGGCCATATGGCCCGGACCTTGTCTTTTGATGTATCCTTTTATCCAAAGTAGACGGAAGGAGTAAAGGTGAGCTTCGGCAACGGAAACGGCAACGGCGAGATAGTCATCTCGACGCCCTTGAGGACAGCGATAGGGACCTTCGGCGGCGCCCTGAAGGACACCCCGGCGACGGACCTGGGGGCGACGGTAGGCAAAGAGGTCCTCTCCCGGGCTGGCGTCGAGGGAGACCAGGTGGATCAGGTCATAGTAGGTAACATCCTCTCAGCCGGACAGGGGATGAACCCTGGCCGGCAGGTCGGTATAAAGAGCGGTCTGCCCGTCGAGGTTCCCGGCATGACCCTCAACAGGATGTGCGGCTCTGGCTTGCAGGCTATAGTCTCGGCGGCGCAGGAGATAGCCCTGGGCGACGCCGATGTGGTCCTGGCAGGCGGCATCGAGAATATGGATCAGGCGCCATTCCTGCTGGACAAGGGCCGCTACGGCTACAGGATGGGGATGCCTGACGCCAAGATCTACGACCACATGGTCTACGACGGCCTGTGGGACGTCTTCAACGACTATCACATGGGCGTTACCGCCGAGAACGTCGCGGAAGAGTACGGCATAACCCGCGAGGACTCCGACGCCTACGCCGTGCGCAGCCACCAGCGGGCTGCCAAGGCTCACGAAGAGGAGCTCTTCGACGGCCAGATCGTCCCCGTAGAGGTCAAGCAGAAGAAGGAGACCGTCCAGTTCACCACGGACGAGCACATCCGCGCGAACGCGAGCGTGGAGGGCCTCCAGAAGCTGAAGCCGGTCTTCAAGAAGGACGGCGGTACGGTAACCGCAGCGAACGCTTCCGGCATCAACGACGGCGCGGCCATGATGCTCGTCTCTAGCGAGCGCAAGGCTGAGGAACTCGGGATGCCCGTAGCTGGCAGGCTCCTCTCAGCGGCCGTGGCCGGCGTCGACCCCTCCATGATGGGTACTGGTATGATCCCGGCCTCCAGGCTGGCTCTGAAGAAGGCAGGGCTCTCGGTGGACGATCTCGACGCCGTCGAGGCGAACGAGGCTTTCGCATCCATAGCGATCGCCGTCGGGCGCGAGCTCGAGGTGCCCGAGGAGAAGCTGAATCCGGTAGGTGGAGCGGTAGCCCTGGGGCATCCGATAGGGGCCACGGGCGCCGTCCTGACCGTCAAGATCCTGCACCACCTCGCCCGCACGGGAGGCCAGTACGGCCTGGTGACCCTGTGCATCGGTGGCGGTATGGGTATCGCCGCGGTCTTCGAGCGCGTCTAACTACAGACTCGCTATCACGCATCGAGAGAGGGGCGGTCTTCGGGCCGCCCCTCTCTCTAGGCGACGGCGTCGGGGCGCAGGTCTATCTCGACGTGCTCGGCGCCGTCCTGCCAGTGCTCGTGCTCGGGGAGGCCGAGGCTCCTGAGCAGGCCCAGCATCACGACGTTCTCCCGCATGACAAGAGCGTGGAGGCGCCCGATCCCGTTCTGGCGGGCGGCTTCGATCAGGCGCCGCGTCAATCCGACGCCCAGGCCCCGACCCTGGAACCTGTCCTCGATCAAAGCCGCATACTCGGCCCCCTCGGTGTCTCCCTCGCGCTCGTAGCGCACCACGCCTACGATCTCGCTTTCGTCGTCAGGGTCAAGCGCGACCAGCGCGTACCTGTCCTTCCCGTCCACGTCGGCGAAACGTTCGGCCATCTCATCAGATAACTCTTTTAAGGGCCCGAAGAAACGTAGCTCTATGGAACGGGCGCTCGACCGCCCGACGAGCCGCTGTAACGCTGCAGCGTCCTCAGCCCGTATTCGACGCACAGGCACGCAAACCCCATCCCTCAAAGCCAGAACTGCAGGCTCCCTCATCGCTATAGAGCCTCCAGATGATCAGCCACGTCGTATCTATGTGCATTCTGCATATAAGGGTAGTCTACCGCATGTGGGGACGGGCAACAGTCTAGGAGGTGGGTTCCGTGTAAAAGAGCTAACCTCCTGGCTCGCCCGGTTCCCTTTCTTTCGTAGGATTATGGCTGAGGAGTTCGAGGAACTGGTCCTGGGCGACTTCGAGGTATTCGGCGAGTTGTTCTGGCGTCAGGTGGGCTGACATGGTCTCTATAAGGGCGTCGCGCTCGCTTTGCAGGACCTCTAGGGCGCGGTAATGATCCTCTTCGAGGGAGCCTGACCAGGTGTGATCCGCCGCCCCGAGTGCTTCTTCGAGGGATCTCCCTTCTAGGACGGCTGCGGCGAGCTCGACGGCTCTGTAGGTGGAGGTTGCCAGGCGGCGCTGGGTGGGGGAGACGAGCCCCGCGGTCGTGTTCAGGCTTATGGCGTAGCGGAGGAGGCTGGCAATGTTGCGGGCTTCTTCCGGGGTGATCCGAAGTTCCACCCTGGCCTGTTCTTTTTCGGACACGGCTCTCCTGTTACTCGGCTCTCTCTTCGGCCCGTTGCGGGGGACGGGGGGAGAAGGCACGGTGGCCGGTAATCGCCTGCCCCACTATGAGGGTATTGACGTCGTTGGTGCCCTCGTAGGTATAGACGCCCTCGATATCGGCCATGTGCTCCATAACCCTGTAGTCGAGGAGGATGCCGTTGCCGCCGAGGATCTCACGCGCCGTGGCGGCTATCTTGCGCGCCTTGGCGACGTTATTCATCTTGAACATCGAGACCGTCGCTGGGTCGAGTTCTCCGGTGTCCTTGAGGCGTCCGACGTGGATGGAGAGAAGCTGGCTGAGGGAGATCTCGTTGACCATCTCGACGAGCTTCTGCTGGACGAGCTGGAAGGAGGCTATGGGATGCCCGAACTGCTCCCTCTCCTTTGCGTAGGCGAGCGCCGTCTCGTAGC
>CADDZK010000126.1 GCA_902812425.1 Actinomycetota bacterium | reverse complement strand
CCTCGTCTTGAGGTAGCTCTCTGCCACTTCGCGCACCCCCCGCAGCGTTGCGACGTGGTAGACGCCGCGTGCGAGCTCGGCGTCGCCCGTGCGATCAGCGTAAGCGAGCAGGTCCTCTAGCCGCTCCTGGGCATGCCTGGAGGCCTCGTGGTCGTCGGCTTCGAAGAATGCCGCGGTCCTGTCATGGACGTCCAGGTAAGCGCTGCGCTGCAGGGCTCGCAACTGTGCCTTCTCTACGTCGGTAGCACCGTAGGGGATAGGGATGCGGAATACCGCCTTCTCGGCCTTCTGGAGCCGCTCCTGGACCTCCTGGTCCCTCTGCGTGATAGCGGCCTGGTACTCGGCGCTTGCCTTCTGCTGTACCTCGGCTATGCGCCTGTTCTTGGCCTCCTCAGTAAGGTCCACATAGCCGCGAATCTTAGCGAGCTCGGCATCGCGGTTCCTCAGTATCTCCAGCGGGTCTTTTGCCATTACGCCGACTTCCTTCCATTGGTTGCTTGTATCAACGTCTGTGCTCTGTGGTCGTACTCGGCCGCCCTGGCCCTCAGAGAGCCCGCGATACGCTCGAAGTAGTCGCACCAGGCCAGGCGGTTCTCTTCGCGCTTGCGGGCCTCTTCGCGTAGCTCTGTGACTCGCCACGCTTCCATCTCCGCACGCTCGCCTTCCGTCTTTACGCGCTCGTTGTGCCGACGTTCAATCATGGCCGTGAGCTCGTTCTCGACCTGCTCACCCTTCGAGATATCCCGGCCTATCCCTAGCCCCGGCTGCGCTACGTCCACATCACTCCTCCCACTCAATCGCCTCGAGGTCTTTTGGGTCCGCGCTCGCTATCTCAGCCTTCTTCTGTAGTCCGTGCTGGTAGCTCTGGAAGATAAGCTGCTCGGCCTGCTCCTCTTGGGGCGTCAGGTCTATACCGTGCGCTCGCTTGTAATTGATGGCCACGCCGAGCCCGATCACGTCGTTCGGGTCAACGAACACAGAAGCCATAGACTCTACGGCCTGCCCCGCAACCCTTGTGAGAGCGGCCTGGCGCTCCTCTTCCGCTATCTCCTCATCCGTCCTCGGGCGGGGCTTGCCCTCTGGGGCGTCCCACCTCGGCTCGCTCATGCCCTCCGGGATGTCCTCGAAGTAGACCTCCCCGCCCTCACATTCATCGGCTGAGGCGCGGTAGTGCCATGCGATAGGCTCTCCGTCTTGCGGAGGATTTGGGGGCCACTGACCGTCTCGTGCGTGTATCGCGTAGCCCATAGCTTCACTTACCTCCGGTCTATGTACTTGAGTACGTCAATGTTGGTAGCGCCGCCGCTTACGGTGTTCGCCCACCTGAATTGCTGGTTGGCGTCGAGGCTTATCCAGGCGTACGCCGCCCGCGCTACGGTGCTCACGTTGACCTCGCCCGAGCCCGCTGCGGGAGAGGTGCTCATCGAGGAGTTGTCTATCCAGACGGCTGCCGTGCCGTTCACGGATATCCTTGCCCAGATCGTGCGTGCCGTAGGCGGCACCAGCTTGAGGCCGTTTGGCCCAACGTCAACAGTCTGGTTGGTAATCGCCGCGCCGCCGTTTACTACCCTGAAAGGCGCGGCGGTTGTGTCTTCGAGGTAGGTCATTTGCAGACGCCTGCCGGAGAGCGCTTCTACCAAGAAGTGATAGAAGGCGGTCCCTGCTGCGTTGGCCTTGAGCGTACAGACGTACCTGGAAGAGTCGGGAGCGGCGAAGGCTGCGGCTGTGCCGTAGTAGTAGTCATCTGGCGGGTGGGCGTCGGCATAGTTGATGCTTCCGCTCCCGCTGAGGTAGAAGTAGACCAGGTCGCTCGCGCCTACTGGCGGCAACGTGGTTGTGAGGTCGGCGCTCAGTGCCACGACTTTCTGCAGGCCAGGATGCCACGCGGCCCCCGCGGAGAAGGTGGGATTTCCTCCGGTGGGAAGAGTCCCTGAATTCCATCTAGGTATAAGTCCCTCTATGTAGCCTTGCTGCTCGTTGTTTGCCGCCACTCTGGTTGCGATGCCCGATGAAAGGTGGGTCAGGCGCAACGGCCCCACATATATATCCCCTTCCACGTCCGGCTGATCGGGGAGTCCTACGGTGTTTGCTGACTCGTCTATCTCTATGCCGCCGCCTGCAATGAGAACCTCATCTCGCTGCACGGGATCGAAGTTGAGCACGCTAGTGCCGAGTGTGGGTGTGGTGAGGTTCGTGAACTGGAATCTCCAGTTTGCGTAGTCTCCCTCACGAATGAATATCTCCCACGGCCTCACGAACTCCGCTGCGGTGTCGTGGTCCGTATGCCTACTCCAAGCTCCCGCAGCCACGACGTAGGGGCCGTTCGTGGTGCCGTCCGTCTGCCCTGCCACGAGCACCACATCGCCGGCGACCAGAGAGACAGCCTGCAAGGTCTGTGCGCCCGAGAGCGTGATATTGTCCGTTGTTGCTATACGTGCTTCGGTTATCACCTAGCTCCCCTTCTTCTGGTAGTGCTTGGCCATAAATCTCTTGAGGTCCTCGACGGTCTCATCGAGCCTGTGGGTGAAGACGACGCCCTTGACCTTTATCAGCGACCAGTCGATGCTCTCTTTGCCTGTTAGCTTTGAGCCGTGCAAGGCGTGTATGGCATTGGAGGGAACACTCTTTTTTGCCAGCTTGCCGCCGTCTATGCTGGACCCTATCGCCCGGTTTCCTATACTCGTGTCCTTGAGGTGAAAGCCCTCGAGCGTTAGCGTCTTTACGTGGTCTCCCGAGATGGCGCGCTCGACGTCGTCAGCCTGGTTCGCGTTTCCCAAAGGATCAACGCCGTGCGGGTTTTGCTTGATGTGGGAGGCTCCAACCGCCCTGCCCGCGTTTGACGTAGTGGATGAAGCGAGCACCCTGTCATCCGTCGAGTTCGTCGCCTGCTCATCGTTTGTTAAGTCCTGGAACTTGAGGCGGTTGTGAGGGATGCCGTCGTATGCGCCACCAGCGGGGTCATTGGCCCCACGAGCGGGTAATGCTCTGGCCGCGTTGTGGCCGAAGTAGGGGTTGAGGTGCAGCTTGTCTATCCCGAGGTCTTCTCTCATGTGACGAGTCCTCATAGGATCGTCGTTAGAGAGGCGTGGGCGCCTTCTCATGCGTGCCATATCAGCCTCTCCCCCGTCCCGATTGCTTTAGCTGTCTGTGGTTCATCGTCCATCCTTTCTGTTGTCTGCAAACTGATGTTTGTAGTGAGGGACAAAAAAGAGAAGGCCTCGCCGCGGCCCAGGGGTACCGGGACGGGGCTGGGCGGGTTTCCGCTCGAGTGGAATTGTCCCGGCGCCGGGACAATCTGACATGCCGCCCATCAATTCGCCATCTCCTCGACGTGGCGCATGGTCATAACCCACACCTCGGGAGCCTCCGCCACTAGATCCAGGGCCGCCGGCGTGCATCGGGTGTGGTAGTAGCGCGGCCGTTCACGGTCGAGGCGCCTGAGCACCACGTCGGGCTCGCTCTGAGGGATGCGCTTCTTACAGGCGGCACACCGTATCTTCGGCCTGGCGCTCATTCCGGCACACACTCCTCGCACAGGCAGCTAATAGGGTGGCCCTTGCTAACCCTACTAACCTCGCTAACCGTGGCCCTGTTTCCCGCGTAGGTATCGGCATTACTAGGGTTAGTGGGCCCCGGGGCAGCCACTAACCCACTAACCGCCGGCGAGGCCTTCGGGGTTGGGTTAGTGGAGTTAGCGGAGTTAGTAGGGTTAGTAGGGTTAGTGGGGTTAGTGGAAAAGTACCTACCCTTGTCATCCTTTATTAGCTGTCCGTCACCAAGCATGGTCCACATGAGGTACTTGACGTTGTTGTACTTGGCGCCAGGCATGGCGTCGGTGACTTCTCGGGGCGTCATGGGCTTACCGTGCCGGTTGATAGTGAGGAGGATATCCGCACGCTCTTTAGAGATGTGGACCTCCTCGGCCTCGCCTTCAATCGTCCAGGTGGCCGTGTTGAGGTTCCAGGTGAGCGCGTACTCTGTCGGCTCTTCGATATCCCGGCCGTCAACGTAGAGCGTCGGTCCCTTGCTGCCGGGCGTGCGCCTGAGTATCAGAAACCCATCTACGCCGGCGGTTAAGCCCGTTGAGGACGAGATCTCGTCCAGCGGGTCGCTCGCCGCCATCTTGCGAAGGTGATGCACCACCACTATGGCAACGCTGTGTTTTGATGCGAGTGGTAGCAGCTGCTCGAGGGCGGCATAGTCCTCGGCGTAGATGTTCTGGCCGCGCCCATGTTTGCGGATCCTCGCCAGGGTGTCTATCACCACGAGCCGGGTATCTGGATGCTCTGTGAGCCAGGCGTCCAGGGCCTCAGCACCGCCCTCGCCCAGCCGCGCCCACTCGGTATGAAGGTGCATGTTATCCGGCGCCGGAGCGCCGTTCAGGATCTTCTGCAGGCGCACCTTCAAGCGCTTCATATTGTCCTCGAGCGCCAGATAGAGGGTGTCGCCTTGCTCGACCTTCTTGACGCCGAACGCCACGCCGCCAGCGGAGACGGCCTCGGCCATGCCGAGGGCCATCCACGACTTACCTTTCTTTGGTTTCCCGACCAGGAGTGTCAACCCTTCCGGCAGCACGTCGGGTATGACCCACCGCGTGGGCTCGAAATCCATGCCCATCAGCTCGGCGGCGGTGGTGGTCTGGGGAGGGTTTGGTTGGCGCCATTCTCGCGGCATCTCCATACCACTCCTCATGGCGTCAACCTCTGGAAGTCGTCCCAGGCTCTATCAAGTTCTCGGTTACGCCGCTCCTCGTCCTCGATGGTGTTGATGTGAGGGAGGACGAGGAGTTCGAAGAGGCGCCGGCGGTCGCTATTCTTCTTGGTCTGCTCGATAGCATCCCGGGTGTGGCGCTGGCGCTCCTGCTTGCGAAACCACGCCGGCGGCCGAGGCGGTATGTCGTGGCCGAACTCCTGGAGGAGATCTCCGGCAGCCATCGCCGCCTCGGCCTTCTCGTAGCCCCACGCATGGCGGGCGAGCTCGATAACGTCGCCGCCGACGAGGCAGGCAAAGCAGAACCATGAATCGGTATCCGGATAAACGGTGAACGATGGTGAGCGGTCCTCGTGGTCTGGTAGCGGACAGCATGCTACCCACTTATCGCCGACTCGGCGCAGCCTGCCAGGGCCACAGAGCCTATCGGCGAGGTCTACGGTAGAGACCATCGCTTTGGCCTCCTCGATAACCGTGCGGGCTGAGACGCCCCGGCGTTCGGGCCGTGTAGCTTCAAGGGTGCGCTCACGCCGATTCTCGGCTATACTTTCCAACAGAAACCTCCTTGTGGTGAGGGGTTTTGGTGTCGGGGCTCGTTGGGCGCGAGCCCTCTTTTATTGCCTTCATGCGCCTCTCCGGATGGCTTCTCCGAAGGTGGCCTCCTGCTCTGCACGCCGGCGGCGCGCGCGATCTAACTCCGTGTCATCGAACTTCTCTCTAACTGCTGGTATTAGGGGCTCGAAGAGGTGATAAAGACGCATTATGGCCTGACTCATAACCGGGCCCCAGGTATGGATGTATTCGGGCGATTGCTCGTGCTTCTCTTGCAGTCCGAGTTCTAGCAGCGTCGGCTGTATGTCCTCGATGAACGCATAGAGCTCGTCCAGGCTGCTTCGGTCGAAGTCGCCTGTTTCGATGCGGCGCTCCCATCGAGAGGCGTAGAGGTCTACGAAGTCAGCCCAGCGTTGGTATTCGGCGGCGCGCCGCTCCTCGGCAAGTTCTCCATTAAGAGTTAGCTGCTGCGAGGGCGGCGCTTCCACTTTTTTTGGGCGGACAAGGCTCTGCTCGATAATTTCCGTAACGGCGCTTTCCGGTATCCAGTAATCGCGCCCCGGCTTATAGGCGCGTAACTTGCCGGACTTTACCCACCTGTAAGCGGAGCGCTCACTTATACCTAAGCGCTCCGCGGCCTCGGCGAGCGATAGATGGTCTTCCATCCGACCTCGTTTCCTGTCGTTTCTTGACACGGGCGTAGGATATCATATAATGGCAAGTAATGACAAGAAAGCCCCGGCGAGGCGGCAACCTCCCGGAGCACGGCCCACGAGGAGGAGCCTCATGGACACACAGAGTCTAGCGCACCCCGCGCCCCCATCCACCCGAGAAGATCGCGCCCTCAAGCTCTACCACGAGCGTGGCGACCAAGTCGTCGCCATCGGTGAAGGCGTCTTCGAGGTTCCTTCATGCAGCGGCCGCAAGGTCTACGAGGTCCACTACGGCGGTCAGGTAGAGAGCTGCAGCTGTAAGGACTTCCAGTTCGGCAACACCTGCAAGCATCTTCTCGCGGTGGGCATCATGCACGCCGCCAGGCGCTCCGGCGTTAGGGAGATAAGGCTCATGGCCTCGGTCGCCGGCGATCCGTTCGCCCACGCTGGCAAACGTCCCTGCGCCTGTCTCGAGGGCTGGGTGTTCATCACCTACGAGGACGAGTATGGCGAGGAGAGAGAAGCCTCCTACCGCTGTCGTCGGTGCAACGCCGGCGAAGCCCACTAGCTCCGTCCCGGTACCCATGCGACAGGGGAGGGCGCCACCAGCGCCGCGAGATGTTCCAGTCGAGTAGAAAAGTCGAGCAGGAGGAGGAGAAGTGTACCTAGTGATGAACGGCCGCAGAGTGGAGGAGCTCAGGGAAGAGAAGGGCCTGAGCAGGAAGGAGCTGGCCGAGGCGGCGGGTATCTCGGAGGCGGCGCTCAGGAGCGTCGTGCGTGAAGAGCGGGTCATGGTCAGGACGGCCAAGAAGGTTGGGACGGTGCTCGGGGTGGATCCTCGGGCTATCGCCCAGGTCTACTATGCGCCAGAAGAGGCGCCTCGTGTAAGCGATTTTTATGCCGGGCTTGTCATGGACGGCGTAATCTAGGGCTGGGGCAAGCGTAGTCGAAACGGGACGGGGTATCCTGATGGGAGCCCCGGCCCTCTACTTTGGAGGATGGTGTGTGGCTTAGGAGACGCAACAAGCGAGCCCGGCTCACGTTGAGAGAAGAAGAAGCCTTGCGCGATGCGGAGGCGTATTGCTGGGGGTCGGCGGATGTGTCCAGGGATGATGTGTGGGCGCGCATGGAGGCTCTGACGCCTCGTGAGCTAGGGCGCGTAAACACCGTCATGCAGGAGAGAGTGGAGGCCTCCAGGGCCCGTCAGAGGACACTAGAGGACCACATAGCGCGCCTGGGCGAGTGGCTGGACTAGCCCCGCCACCTCCTTGTGATGTGACCACGAGAGATTGTCTCTCCCTTAGAAACTCCCTCATTTTGAGGGGATTTTCTCTCTTGCGATTGACCTCGCAGAGACCAAGCGCGAACTCATAGAGGCTGCGCAGCCGCGGGGCGGCAGGCCCCCTAAAGACGAAAAACCGGAGCAAAATTCTGCCTCGGTTTCTGTCAATAATACCCCTAAGAGCGGACGGAACCCCTATGGGGCACCTGGCCCTATCGGGACGGGGAATGGGGGATTTCCCGACTGACGTGGAAGGATTGTTCTGAGAAGTTCGCTGTAGCAATCTCCAAGTGTCACGACGTCGTGACATTCTCAGCGCTGAGAATTTTGTCTCCCACGGGGGACACGGCCGGCGATCGTCGCCACAAACGAGGCTAGGAATCGTAGCAAGGTGTGGCGACTTGCTACCTGAGAACTTCCGGAGAATTCTTAGGAACTCTTCCTGATTTTTCTTATGTACGGAGGTTCGTGTTTCAACAGCAGCGCCGTACATAAGACAGGCCACAACCTACCATCCGAGCAGACGGCGCCTCAATCCCCGCAGACCTCCGTCCATGGGCCTCTGTGTGGCCTCCTGAGCCTCTGCGGGCGCTCCGGTAGGGGTATCGCTAGGGACGGGGCTCTTAGGCGATTCTCGCTGGTCTCTTGCGGCCTCAAGCTGCCGCCGTAGATCGTCGCGTTGCCGCTCTGCCTCTTCTCGCCGGCGGCGCTCATCTTCTAGCTTCTCCTCGAGGGTGGACTGGGCCTCTGTTGTCAGCTCTAGGCGAACCCTCAGCTCCGCGGCCTCCTCGGCCCTTCTCTCAAGCCTCGCGGTCATTTCACGTATCATGTCCGCAAAGCTGTCCGCGTACTCAATGGCGCGGTCCTCTTCGCGGCCACCCTCCTCAACTGTCCGCGATGCGCGCATGGCGTGGAGACTATCTACGGAGACAAGCCACTCGCGCCTAACACCTTCACCTTGCGGTTTAGCTTCAAGTTTATCCTGGTCGATGTATCTTCGGATGGTACGCGGACTCACGCGGAGAGCCCTTGCGGCCACGTCCGTAGTCACCCATCCCTCGTCCCCGGACACGTCCGCATTCTCCGGCCGCGACTGGCCGCGTATTTGCTCCTCTCCCACGCCGCCCATCCTAGACCATTAGGACCGCGGCTGAAAGGGCTTAGAAGCCATCCTCATGGCTCTCAGGAAACGCTAGTCGTACTCTCCGAGCTCTCTACGCCGCAGTTGCTCCGCATCGCCACCAGGAGCCCGTCCCGGCAGATCGGCGGCGTTGAACCATAGGGTGTACCCGCAATTAGCGCATATCACAGGCACACGAACCGACTGTACTCAGTGTGGTCCTCGTGGTAGAGGATTGCGAAGTCGCGCCCAACGCCAAACCCTACAGCGCCGTTCTCTTCGAGGACAGCTTGATTGCATACAGGGCAAGCACGCAACCCCTTTGACAAGACGTACTCAAGCACCTGGACTTGCTTATTTGGATCATCTTGTAGCGACGGCATGTATTTTCCTCCCTCGGCAGCTCACGTGCGTGATCATACCTGTCCGTACCGAGAGAAGCCCCCACCGAAAGGAGGAAACACGTCAGGGGCTTCTCTAAAGTGAGGGACAGTCGAACTGTTTGCGCCCGTCTATCCCCCAGCCTGGGTTAAGGACAGGCTGGCACGCCCCAGGGCCTTAGTCGTTTCGGCCGCCGAGGCCTCGCCCGGGGATGTCATCCCAACGCAAAGAGACGTTGTGGATTAACTGGCGCCCGCACTCTCCGCACCACGTGTCGGGTTCGCGGGGCTCCCCAGGGCTCACGATGCGAACCCTTCGCGGTGGCTTCTCATCCCGCCCGAAACCGCACTCCGGGCACTTGCGGCCTCCTCCGACCGAGGCCTCCAGGGCGGCTACTCGTCGCTCTATGGTCGCCTGCGGCATTAGTAGCGCCTCCAACGCGGCGCTGGAGCACCGGGCTCATCTTCGGGGAAGTAGATGGTGCTGACAAGCTCACAACCACACTGGGGGCAGGTCTCCTCTAAGTCCTCGGGCTCTTCGCCCTCGAAGAAGACTTCCCAGGTTTCATCGCCGGGCCCACCACCGCCACAGTACCCACAGCCGTTACCACCCCGGCCGCGGCCGTTCTCCAGGCGACCTACTCGCCCGGCCAGTACTCTTAAAGACACCTTTCCAACTCCTTCTCTAGTAGCGCTATGTGCTCCTCCAGTGCCAACTCCTCGCCCCCCCGTGTTGTGCCGCCATTCGTCGGGGCCTTTGCCGAGGAGATGCATCTCCTCGTCTATCTCCCTGATCTCGGCATCGAGCTCGCGGGCCTCCTCTTCGGTCTGTGATGGCGGCCTCCTTTCGAGTCTACGGCCCTTCTCCTCGAGCCGTCTGACCCTTCTTGTGCGTCCGTCTAGGCTCCCCGCCATGTGCGGCCCCCCTTCTCCTGCGCTCGCTCCAAGGCCTCTATCCTGCTCTCCAGCTCCTCGCTCTCCCGGTTCTTACGTTCCTGCTCTATGGCCCGCAGGCGCGTGTTTATGAGCTGGTTCGCCACGGCCGCCGGCCCGGTCTCGAGGCTGCCGGCGAGCACCCTATCCGTGAGGTCCTCGAGGAGCGTCTTTAGCCCGCCGAGTTCGGCCTGCGGACGACCGCGGCCGCCACGCTTACCACCCCTTGAGGCACGCTTGCGCCGGAGTTCGCCAGCCTCGGGGTGGTGGTTAATACACCACTCGCTATTACGGATAGCTTGTGCCCTACAGCGCCCACCATCGGCGCGGATACCGCTACAGGAGCTCATAGCTTGTACCTCCCCGGGGGTAGCGTGGCGTGTGTGGCTAGGCCCACGAGGAGTCCTACGCGCCGCTTGCGGCGAACACGCTATTCGTAAACGCCCGGTCGAGGAGTCCTTCGACGGATTGCGGGTGCTCGGCCTCGGCCCTGGCAGTGGCGTACTCGTCCCAGTGCCGCTTCTCCTCTGGCCTCGTCTTGAGGTAGCTCTCTGCCACTTCGCGCACCCCCCGCAGCGTTGCGACGTGGTAGACGCCGCGTGCGAGCTCGGCGTCGCCCGTGCGATCAGCGTAAGCGAGCAGGTCCTCTAGCCGCTCC
>CADDZK010000125.1 GCA_902812425.1 Actinomycetota bacterium | reverse complement strand
GCTCGAAGCGGCCCCACGGCTTCTCTACCTTTATGGAAGGCGGACGGTGATCCAAGCGTGACCCCCTTTCGTAAACGGCCAGTTTAGACCATCCACTTGTAGTTTTGCAGACGTATAACCCCGAAAGTCCGTGGCCCAGCGCTCGCGCCGGGGTTGATGGCGTGCTTAGATGTGGCAGGCGACTACAGGAGGGAGGGCAAGTGCCCAGGATCGAGGTCGAAGACGCGGGTACGTTCGATGTGGAGGAGGGGAAGCGGCTGGTCCTCGCCATAGAGGAGGACGCCGGGGTGGATATCCTGCACCGCTGCGGCTCCTACGCCAGGTGCACGACCTGCAGGATCGAGTACCTCGAAGGCGAGCCCGAGAAGATGACGAAGGCCGAGGTCGAAGTTCTGGAGAAGCGGAACCTCCTCGGTGAGGTCAGGCTCTCGTGCCAGGCTCTCTGCGACCACGACATGAAGGTGCGAGTCCTTATGACCGTCACCTCCACAGGGCTCGACGGCCCAGGCCCGAAGCCGGAGCGGCACATAACCCCGGAACCCGAGTGGGTGGACAAGCCGGCTTAGAGAAGGGCGGGTTCGCGGACCGCCCTTATCCGACGTTGGGGATGACCTCCCTGGCGAACTTCTCAACCGGAGACGGGTCGTAGGCGACGCGCGGCAGGTAGGTTATGAAGTAGTTGACGCCGGCGTCGACCATCGGTCCGAGGCGCTCGACGATCTCCTGTGGCGTTCCCACCATGAACTCCCGGGAGTACTCCTCGTAGCTCGTGGAGCCGCGGTGCTCCTTTGTCGCCTCCTCGGGGTCTTCACCCTCTTCGATGAGGTAGACGTTTATAGATGTCGAACGAGTGATCTCCTCGTAGTCGCGGCCGACGTTCTCGCAGTGGCCCTTCAGTACCTCGTACTTATGCTTCAAGGTCTCGATGTCGCCGCCGACGTTGCATGCGTCTCCCCACTGGGCGACGAGCTTCAGCGTAACCTTCTCGCCGCCGCCCCCGATCCAGATCGGCGGGTGCGGTTTCTGGACGCCCTTGGGCTCGTTGATGGGCCTGTCTATGGTATAGAACTCGCCCTCGAAGGTCGGGCCGTCTTCTGTGAACATGCGGTGGATGATCTCGCAGGCCTCCCTGAACATGCGCATTCTCACGGGCACTTCGGGGAAGCCGTAGCCGTAGGCGCGCCACTCGTGCTCGTACCAGCCAGCCCCTATGCCGCAGAGGAGCCTGCCGCCCGACATCACGTCGACCGTCGAGGCGACCTTGGCGAGGTAGGCAGGGTTGCGGTAGCCATTGCACGTGACCATCTGCCCGATCTTGACGTTCTGTGTGTCGCGGGCTAGTCCCGCGCTTATAGTCCAGGCCTCGAAGGTCGTCTCCATCGTCGGTTCGGGGACCGTGTGGAAGTGGTCGTAGACCCAGATCGAGTCGTATGCACCCGTCTCGTCCGCGACCTTCGCGACCCGCGTCATCGCCTCGTACTGCTGATAGGGGTCCTCTATGCCGACGAGGTCCATCCGCCATCCCTGCGGGACGAAGACGCCGAAATCAACCGCCATAAGTGCTATCCCCCTGACGTTCTTAAGTGCAACGAACGTCAAGCATATGCCCCGCCGGTCCCCAGCGCAACGAACTCGCCTGCCTGCACCCTAGCCCTTCGAGAGGGTTTTCTTGCCGTCGGCGCCTCGCGCGAGGACGAAGAGGAGGTCGGAGAGACGGTTGACGACGCGCACGGCGTAGGAGTGCTCGCCGGCGTATCCGGCAGCGACGAGGCTGCGCTCCGCGCGGCGCACAACGGAGCGCGCGACGTCGAGTAGCGCGCCGAGCCTGCTCTCGCCCGGGATCACGAACTCTTTGGGGATCTCCGTTCTGCCGCGCCACTCTTCGAGGGCGTCGTCGAGGAGCTTGAGATCTTGCTCTCCTACGAAGTTATCCTCCTTCGGCATTGCCACGTCGCCCATGACGCGGTAGAGGAGGCGCTGCAGCTCGATCAAGAGCCCGCCGACCTCCTCGTCCGCCTCGGAGCGGGCCAGACCGAGGAACGAGCTCGCCTCGTCGACGTCGCCGAGCACTACTATCCGCGGGTCATCCTTGCCCATCCTTCCCGCCCCGAGCAGGGTCGTCGTCCCGTCGTCGCCGCGGCCGGTCGAGACCGGCGGGTTGCTCTCGCTCAAAGTGCTCTCCCGTTCTATTCGGAGTGTACGGGCACGGTAGCCCGGCACGTCGCGCAGCGCAAGCCAGGAAAGATTTCTATGTCTTCCCGGCGAAGCGGACCTCGAACTCATCGGCGCCCCTTGATCGTGCCACGAAGCGCAACAACCGCTCGCCTTCCTCAGCCAGGGCGTCGCGGTCTTCCATGGAGAGCCGTTCGAACGGTTGGATCACCAGCGTCAGCGTTCTGCGGGTTCGCTCCGTCTTCCACGTCCCGCGCACGAAGCCGTCCACGAGGAAGGTGGCAGGGACCATGCCGTTCATGGAAGCTATCGCCCTGCGGTACTCGTCGGCGATGATACGGGTACGGTCGACGTGAGAGAGGATCAGGTTGTCGAAGGCGGCTACGAAGCGCGGCGGGGACGAGACGTCAGGGTCGGGCCTCGGCGCCTCTGGCAGGTCGAACAGCTCTCGTCCATGCTCGTCGCTGAAGGCCACCAGGCGCGGACGGAGTCGTTCGAGCACCTGGCCGAGTCGGGTCAGACCGGACCAGGTCTGTGCGTCCTTGACACTGGCCGGTCCGAACGCCCCGAGGTAGCGCAAGACCATCTCGTCGGGCGAGTAATCGGGGTCGAGCGGGCGGCCGAGCCAGGACTCGGCGGTGGTGTGGGCGGTCTGTCCGCTCTTCCCCCAGAGGCCCCTGGGCGGGACCTGGACGAGCGGCAAGAGGTGACGTACGGCCCGGGCGAGGGAGGTGGGATCGCGGTCGGGCCACCGCTCCCCAAGCAACCCGCCGAGCTCTTTCGCGGTAAGCGGTCGTTCCTCGAGCAGCACGCGGGCGGCGGTGGCGAGCGCCTCGATGTCCACTCCCTGTATGCCTTCACGATCGGCGCGACTGGCACGCAGGCCGCGTTCGATCACGGGCTGCACCAGGGGACGGAGCCTCAGGCAGTCGCGGGCGCTGACCAGGTGGACGGTATTACGCATGAGCGCTATGCGCACCGCGCGCCGGTCTTCGATCAGGCACGAGAGCTCGTCCGGATTGAAGCGCTCGATCCGTGTCCACAGGCCTGTGTAGGGCGGCTCCGGGGCCTGGGCCTGCATGCCGACCAGGTGTTCGAGCGTCTCCAGGGCGGATAGTTCCCTGCGACGCAGCAGCATCTGCCGTTCGAGGAGGGCGCGGTTGAGCGCGCGCCGACTCAACACCTCGCCAGGACCGCCCTTCGTCGAGTTAGCTGATGGTCGTATGTTCATGTCCCCATCCTGTAGTCCGCCGGCTCCTCGGGATCTCACTCCCATCGTACCGGCGAAAGAGGTCATAAGCGTTCCTTATTGGGCGTGATCTCCGACGGTCTCTGGTAGCTTGGGTTAGAATCTGCGGGCCATGCAAGTGAGAGTCGGTTTCCCGCTTAGATCCGAAGGCCACCTCGGCCGGGCTGTGGCCCTCGCGTCCAGGCATCCTTCCTACCACGTCGAGGGCGTGAACGGCACAGCAAGGGTCTCGGTCGACCTCGACCTCCCCTCCGACTGGCGGCTTCTTGATGACTTCTCGGGGCTGCTGCGCGGAGAGGGTGAGGCCGAGTACGCCGCCGACGGTGCTCCTCTCTCCGCCGATGAACTCTTCGGGGGCCTGAGGTGTTTTTTGCGCAAGCAGCGCTCGGGGGCGGCGGCCAGGGAGTGGTGCACGCCGGCGAGCCTCGCTGACAAGCAGCTCTTCCCGTGCCGTCAGATCCGGGTCTACGACAACGACCATCTCACGAACAACTCGTGGTACGCCTTCGGTGAGATGGGCGAGGAGGCCGTCTTTGAGGTCGACAAGGACGCCATCACGGACCGCGTCCTCTCCGACCTCGGCCCGTGCGTGCGGTGCCCCATCCTCGACCTCGACGCGACCGCAGAGATAGTGGCCCGTCTCCCCGAGAGGATAGACCCGAGCAGGGACGAAGCCTGGAGCTACAGGGAGGACGGCGATCTCTCGAACTGGAGGGTCGTGAAGACGCGCGACGGGCGCGAAGAGGCGGCCCCGCCGGAGGACAGGGAGGGCCTCTTCGAACGCCTGGCGCGCAGCGTGAGGAGCGGGGGAGCGGGGGTCGTGGCCGCGAGCGGCACGGCGCCTGGCAGCCGCAACGTGCCTGCGACCCGCTACGACGACGTCGGCGGGATGCGCGAGACTATAGACCTGGTCCGCGAGTCGGTGGAGCTGCCCATAACCCACCCCGAGATCTTCCGCAAGCTGCACATAAGACCTCACAAGGGCATCCTGTTCTACGGACCGCCGGGGACGGGCAAGACGCTCCTGGCGCGGGCCGTCGCCCACGAGAGCGGGGCGCACTTCATAGCCGTCTCGGGGCCGGAGATCCTCAACAAGTTCTGGGGCCAGAGCGAGGCCAAGCTGCGCTCCATCTTCAACGAGGCACGCGCGAAGGCGCCCGCGATCATCCTCTTCGACGAGATAGATTCCTTCGCCTCGTCGCGCGACATGATGAGCGAGAGCTTTGAGGCGACGCTCGTCTCCCAGCTCCTCTCCCTCATGGACGGATTGAATAATCTCGGAAGAGTATGCGTCATCGCCACTACAAATCGGCCCTCTGCCCTTGACTCGGCCCTCAGGCGCCCAGGCCGCTTCGACCACGAGATCGAGATAGGGCTCCCCGACGCCGAGGCGCGGCTGCACATACTCAAGATCCACACCCGCGAGATGCCGACAGACCCCGACCTCGACCTGGACCAGATCGCGGGCCTCACGGGTAGCTACTCGGGCGCCGACCTGGAAGCCCTCTGCCGCGAGGCCGCCCTGGTGTGCATGCGCCGCACGATAAACCTGCGCGACTTCGAGAAGCGGATAGCCCCCCATCAGCTCTCCGCCCTCTCGGTCACGACCTACGACTTCCGCACGGCCATGAAACGCATAGGCCCGAGCATCCGGCGCTAGGGCAGTGTCCAGGCGGAGGTACGGCTGGTTCGCCCTCGCCGCGCATCGGACGCCGCCGACACAAACGCAGCTTACGAAAACGGGATTACGCTTCAACGCAGGGCTTGCGCCGATCTGAGCGAACTTCCGATCATAGACCTTCTCTGGTGAATAGAGACGAGAAGAAGGGCGGGGGCTCCTAGCTCAGGAGCCGCACGTGGGCGATCTTGCCCTCCACGAGCCGATAGACTACGGCTGCGTGCACCTCTGAGGGAGCGCCCTCCATCTCGATCCCCGTTACCCACTCCTCGTCGATCACGTACTGACCGACGCTGATCCTGTTGAGTACTTCGCCGTGCAGGCGCGGGCTCTGAGAGAACAATGCACCGTAGAGGTCGCGGATGCCGTCGTGCCCTCGGGCCATGACGTTGCCCTCCCCGTCCTCGAGTACGGCGTCCTCCGCGTAAGCGGCCACGAACCCGTCCAGGTCCCTGTTGTTGTAGGCGTCGATCTGCTGCTGCACCGGGTCGGACACCCGTACCCTCCTTGTGCTCGTAGGCGCACTTCGCACTCGCCCGGGGAGCTGTGCTGAGGAGTAAGCTTGCCGCGAACATCATACACCGCGGTGCGAAAGGTAATCCGCGAACAAACTCCGCCCGTGGCCAGAGTCTACCGGGGCTGTGCGACCTTCTTGGAACTACGAGCGTAGGTGAATAGAAGTAGCCTGGTCGCGAGCACGCCGGGCGCAAGCTCTAAAATATGCCACCCGGCGTATATACAAGCTCTCATCTACGTGGCATGTTGTGGGTGATAGCTATCGGGGCTGGCCTTCTCCCGCTCCGTCTCCTCAAACTAGGGCAGGTGCCAGAGATGCGAAGAGTCGTACTCCTACTGACCGCGATGTTGGCGGCGCTGGTTATGACGAGCGGGGCTGCTATCGCGGTGAACAAGGTGTGCCCTTCGGGCACCACTCTTTCCAATCCCTGCAAAGGCACCCCCAAAACGAAGACGTCTTCAGGTGACGACACCCTGATAGGCACCGCCGGACCTGATTACATTCTCGCCCTCTCCGGCAACGACAAGATATCTGCTGGAGCAGGCGCCGACTACACCAACGGTGGAGCGGGTAACGACACCTACTCTTACAGGGACGGCATGGGGACCGACACGGTCGCTGATGCCTCCGGTATCGATACCCTCAACTTCTCTGCGATGACCAGCGGCGTGCTTGCTAGCCTGTACCCGGGTGACGGCGCTTTCCCGGCGAACTGGGTGAACGATAATTCGTTTGCGCGGCTGGTCACTCTCTCTTCTGACCCTGGGAACGTCATCGAGAAGGTCGTTGGCTCCGCAAACGGGGACGACTTCATCCAGACCGGAAGGGCGGCCAACATACTGCAACCCGGTCCGGGACCGGGCGGGGCCACCTTGATCGACATCGGCGGCTGCAACAGCAGCAACCAGGGCAACCCTCCTGACTGCGGCAACCCGCCTAACCCGTCTGTCCCCGCAAGCAACGACACCTACTCGGGCTTCTCGACCAATGGCTACGGAACGGTATATATTTCGGATCTAGGGGGCACGGCGGATAAACTCGTCCTTCCTTTCGCCTCTACTGATGCCTACTTCGAGGCATCCGACTCTGATGGGAACGGTAGTCCAGATTCCCTGCTGATAATGAGCACGAGCACGGACTCTGTGCTGATCTTCGGCCAACTGGCGCCTTACCTTGGCAGAGCAGGGCACATAGAGACTATTCAGCTCACCGACGGCAACTTCAGCATCGGCAGCGCCTCGGCTACGGCCAGCGTCAGTACTGCCGCCTCTTCCAGCGATAGCGGCACATCGCAGGTAGGCGCGTTGAACGCGGCCTCCACATTTGGCGCGTCAAAGAGAGACGAGCTGGCCGAGGCGGCAAAGAAGATCCTCTCTAACGCCAAAGTTCCCCCGACGGGCCCAGGGTTCACAATGCCTTCGAAGGATTAACAGGGGTAGCGGGACGGTACTTACGCCGGTCCGTACTGCTCGAAGGGTCGGGGCTTCTACCCCCGACCCTTCTTCTATCCTCTGGCGCTCTATGCCCTTGAGCCCCAGAAAGTTCTTTTCCAGGAACTTCGGTGAAAAGGCGTTAGCTGCGACATTGGCGTCGATCAGCCTCCCTGTGTCCGCTCCGTGCCGGTCTGAAAACGCGCATCCTGCAGTGGAGCATCGTCCTTTATCCGGCAGACCGTCCAGCTATTTGGAGGGATCGTAGGTGCCGGCATCGGCAGGGACTCCCCCTTGAATACCCCCGACAGGCACGTCGCCGGGCGTGGGCATCGCCCCCGCAAGCGGTGGTGCCGAGCTGGCCGGTGAGGACGCCTGTTGCGAGGCCGGGGGAGCCGGTCCGCCAGGCGCGGATGTTGGCTGGGTTGCTGTAGCGGAAGCCGTTGAGGCGGCAGGCGACGCCGACGCACTAGACGTCGCCGGCGCAGAACCGGCCGCTACCGACCCTGTAGCAGCCGGAGCCGACGAAGTGGCCGAAGAACTGGCCGGTTCTGGCGACGCTGCCGCTGAGGCCGATGCCGTGGCCGACGACGTTGCCGGCGCGGTGGTCACCGTCGCTCCCTGCGCCTGGGGGGCTTCCCTCTGGTCGCTCGCGGTCTGCTGCGTTGGCCCTACCCCGTTGGCTTCCGAGTCGGTCCCTGGCGATCCACCGTTCCGGCCCGGGGAGTGATCATTGCGCCCTCCGCCCTGCGGCTGGTCATGGTGGACGATTGCGTCTCTTCCGCCTCGTGCGGTGGCCTTTTCTATGGGCACCGGTTTGAGATCATTCCCCAACAGGGTCAACACGAGGACGATCGCGGGCAGGACGAAGACCACAAGCGCCGCTATGCCCAGGAACGAGCGAAGATCCGAGCCCACCGAGTCCAGCCAGCCCACCTCGGCATCCCTCTCATCTTGCGGCGCACCCTGGCTCTCGGCTCCAGTCGCGCCGCCTGTGAGAGTGGGTAAGCGCTCGGTTCCATCCTCCCAGGGGCTGCCTTGCGTCGATGCGCGGGGATGATCTCTCCTGTCCAATTTCCCTCCCCCCGCATCGACTACGCGCGACCGTAAAAGGATAACCTCGGAGCTACATCCGCTGTATACATCAAATGAATGATTTTCGGGCGGACACCACCATTATACGAGAAGGGAGCGTGATCGGAGCGAAAACCACATCCACGTCGCCGGTTGCTAGGTGCGCCCCCGCTCGAAGGTTATCCTCACGGCCCCGGCCTCTTCGTGCTCCCAGGAGTAGTGGATGCCCAGGTGCTCCATTATGGGTTCGAAGCTGTCCCACATCGCCTCGCCGTCGCCGCGCTCCAGCCCCAACACAGCAGAGATCTCCTCGTCGGGCCATCCCTCGATGATCATCTCCGCACGTTCCTCGTTGCCCGAGAGCTTTCGCAAGACGCCGCCAACAGAGACCGCGCTCATCGCCGCCGTCCGCGCCACGGCCGTGACCGGCTGGTCGCGCAGCTCTTCCCAGCCGGGTGCGAACCGGCTCCCGAAGAACTTCACGTAGTCGTCTACCGCCATACCCTGCTACTTGAGGTAGGCGATCGTAGCGAGGACGAAAGCCGTCGCGTTGCCCTGGGCGTAAGAGAGGAGTTCTTCGGTGGTGAACTCCGTACCGGCCGCGTCGGTCATGGTGGCACTCCTAGATCCGCTCTCCCGGGTGCGCCGGCTCCCGGCGGCATTGTACGCTTGGGCACATGAACGCGCACCCTGACGTATTCGCACGAGTGCGCGAAAGATCAGCTAATCAACGCGGGCTCGTCGTCGGGATCTGAGCCGTAGCTACTCGGGCGAAGGGACGGCGGGCTCGTTCTCTCCTCCCGGTCGCCCCCTCGCCGTCTCCCGCCCTCCAATAGCGCGGACGTGCTCGGTGGCCTTCGCCAGACCGAACACGGGCATGTTGTTGTAGATGGTCTCGTAGTGGCCCGGCTCGACCAGATAAGACTCGTGCCAGATGCCTACCGATCCGTCGGATCTCACCACCCTGTTGAATCGCTGCCAGGCGGGAAGATGGTGGTCGTCCGGGCTCCTCGCGAATCTCTCCAGATCCTCGAACGAGCGCCAGTACTGAATGAGCGCCGCGCCAGGCCAGTACACGAAGGTCTCAGCGCCCAGAAAACCCTTCTGTGGGTTGGCGTAGAGTTCCCTGAGCATCGGCCCCATCGCGCGTGCTGTCGGCACCCACTTGCGGAGAGCGAGGAGGCGGTTCACGCGCATCCCGATCATGAAGACGACGAAAGGCTCGTCCATGCGCGCCGTGTACCTGCCTTTGATCACCCCTGCCATGCTACCCTCCCATCCGAAGAGGTCAGATCCACTGATCTCCTCCACGCGCCGTCGGTGCGCCTGTCCTCCGCCACCACGAGGTTCACGAACCGGACGATTCTGGGTGTCATCGCTCGATCTCCTTCGCTCTCGCCCGGAGCGCCGTGTAGGCACTGATCGCCAGCAGCGCCACGCTGATCATGAGACCTGCGAGCACGACCAGCGCGAGCGTCCCTGCCACGGGGCTCCCGTAGACCATGTAGATGTCGTGTATCGGGGACTCCTGCCCGCCCGTCGGCACGAAGTGGACGGCGCCGATGAGCGCCAGCCCGACGATGGCGACGAACAGATGATAGCCCGCCACGTCCCGTCCCCTCACCGTCAGGTAGATCGCAGGTCCGATGAGGGCGTAGATCAGCAGGCTGAACGTGAAGGGCGTGACCTCGGCCTGAAACGGCCATCCCGAATGATTCCCCCGGATGACATGGTCCGCGTGGTGCAGCACGCTGAAGACCGTCGCCGACGAGGCGAAGATGAGCAAAGAGCGCCGCGAACTATCCCGAGCCGTCTCCAGACCCATCGTGCCGGCGCTCAATCTACCTCCTCGATCGGCCGCCCGACCCCCCACAGCGCATAGAAGATGGCGCCGCCCCTGGCCCTGACCTCGATGTGGCCGTTCTCGGCCAGCTCTCTGAGCCTCCTGTCGGCCTCGGCAACCGTCAGCGAGGTCCTCGCCGCCGCCGATGCAGCCGAGATCTCACCGCTATCACGGATCGCCTCCAGTAACTCCCGCTCCCGATCCTCCTCGGAGACCCGTACAGGCCGCCCCTCACCTAACCCCGCCAGACCACTGCTCAACAGCCCGAACGCAGGGAAAGCGACCCAGAAGTACGTAGTGAAGATCCACCACAGCTGGGGCACGAACGCGACCAGAAAGACCCCCGAGAGCCCGACAGGTACCAGAACCGAGAGCGCAGCCGAGATCCTCGCCCCAGAACTCATCTTCTCCACGTCACGCCCCAGGAACTCACGCCCACCCGGCCCGCGCCGCCACAGACCACGCCCCGCATAAGAC
>CADDZK010000124.1 GCA_902812425.1 Actinomycetota bacterium | reverse complement strand
GTCCTCAAGCTCTCGGGGGAGAGCCTCGCCGGCGAGGGCGGCTACGGGATCGACCCCGAGAGCCTCGACTCGACGGCCAAGGGCGTTCTCGAGGCCGTCGAGGAGGGGGCGGAGCTGGCCGTGGTCGTCGGCGGCGGCAACATCTTCCGCGGGTCGCAGGTCGCCGACGAGCTCGGCATCGAGGGTGCCACGGCCGACTACATGGCGATGCTAGGCACCGTCATAAACGCGATGGCGCTGCAGGCGGCCCTCGAAAGACGCGGCATCCCCACCAGGGTACAGTCCGCCATCGACATGCAGGAGGTCGCAGAGCCCTACATCCGCCGGCGCGCCATAAGGCACCTCGAGAAGGGCCGCGTGGTCATCTTCGCCGCGGGGACGGGCAACCCGTTCTTCACGACGGACACGGGGGCGGCGCTCAGGGCGCTTGAGATAAACGCAGACGCCCTGCTCATGGCCAAGAACAGGGTCGACGGCGTCTACGACAAGGACCCGAGGCAGCACCCCGACGCCGTTCACCTCTCGCGGCTAACGTACATGGATCTCCTCTCCAACAACCTCTCCGTCATGGACCACACCGCGGCCACGCTGTGCAGCGGCGAGAACCTGCCTATAGTCGTTTTCGATATACTTAACGCGGGCAACCTGCGCCGTATCTTGCAGGGAGAAGAGGTGGGATCACTCGTGTGGGGCGCAGCGGACGGAGGAGGCTGATATGTCGGACGTCATAGATCTCACGGTGGCCGAACGCAGGATGAAAGGCGCCCTGGAGTCCGTGAAGAGCAACTTCTCGACGATACGCACCGGCAGGGCGAACCCTTCGCTTCTGGACAGGATCGAGGTCGAGGTCTACGGCTCTAAGATGCCCCTGAGGAGCGTCGCGAACGTCGGCGCACCCGAGGCGCGGCTCCTCACCGTGACCCCCTTCGACCCGAGCTCTCTCAAGGACATCGAGCGCGCCATAAGGGACGCCGACATCGGCCTCAACCCCCAAAACGACGGCAAGATCCTCAGGCTCCCTATACCCGAGCTCACGGAGGAGCGCCGACGCGACCTTATCCGGATGGCCAGGAGCATGGCCGAGGAGGGAAGGGTCTCGGTACGCAACGTGCGCCGCGACGAGATGAAGGACGTCCACGAGTTGCGCAGGGAGGGTGAGATCTCCCAGGACGACGAGCACAGGGCCGAGGAGGAGCTGCAGAAGCTCACCAACGCATACGTGAAGAGAGTAGACGCCGCCCTTGCCGACAAGGAAGCAGAGCTCTCGGAGGTCTGACTCTACTGGAACCCGCCGAGAAACGACTGCCCGCAGACTCCCCCGAGCAACGTGTCCTGAACCGACTCGACCCCGAGCGGACCCCGCAACACGTCGCCATCATCATGGACGGCAACGGACGCTGGGCACAGAGACGCTGGCTTCCGCGCGCCGCGGGGCATCGCGCCGGTGTCTCCGTGCTGACGCCCCTCCTCGAGACCGCTGGCCGGGCAGGGGTGAAGACGCTGACCCTCTACGCTTTCTCGACGGAGAACTGGGCGCGTCCCGAGAGCGAGGTCAAGACCCTGATGAAGCTCTTTCTTGAGACGGCCCGCCAGAAGGTGCCAGAGCTTGACGAGCGCGGGGCGAGGCTGCGTTTTCTAGGAAGAAGGGAGCACCTGCCCGCCTCGGTGCGCGAAGCCATGCAGGAGGCCGAACAGATGACCGCGGCGAACGAGAGCCTCGACGTCTACATCGCGCTCAACTACGGCGGGCGTGCGGAGATCGTGGACGCAACCCGCAGGATAGTCGCCGACGGCCTCTCCCCCGATGAGGTGGACGAGAGGACCTTCGCAAGCTATCTCTACGCCCCCGACGTACCGGAGGTTGACCTGGTGATCCGGACGAGCGGAGAGCTTCGCGTCTCGAACTTCCTGCTCTGGCAGATAGCCTACGCCGAGTTCTACGTGACCGAAACGCTGTGGCCAGACTTCTCTCCGCAGGAGTTTCTGCAAGCGATCGAGTCTTTCGCGTCCCGGTCACGGCGCCGGGGCGGCGTCTAGGGATTACCGTGCTCCGGTGGAGGGCAGCCACCGCCCTGGTACTGGCGCCGATCGCGCTTGCGAGCATAGCGCTGGGGAAATGGGCCATACTCGCCGTACTCCTCGTCGTCACAGCAGGGGCCGCCTACGAGCTCTCGCGGGCCCTGGAGCCGCTGCCTTTCGTGGCCGCCCTCGGCGCAGGCGCGCTCCCGCTCCTCCTCTCCATCCCCTACCACCAGACCGGCATCCTCCTCGGGGCGCTCGCGAGCCTGCCCTGGGCGCTCCTCTGGTTCGTGGCTAAACCCGAGACGAGAACCCTGCGCGCGGTCCTCGCCGTACTCCTGATGTCGCTCTGGGTCGGCGTCCCGCTCGCGCATCTCGGGCTCTTCCCGCGCTCCCACTACGGCGTCGTGCTGATCCTCATCGCCGTCGTGGGGCCCTGGATCTCCGACTCGGGCGCGTACTTCGCAGGACGCTTCTTCGGTCGTAACCTTCTCTTCCCGAGCCTGAGCCCGAACAAGACCGTCGAGGGCGGCCTGGGCGGCCTCCTCCTCACCATCCTCGTCGTCGCTCCCGTCTCGTACCAGCTCCTCGACTTCACCCTCGCCAAAGCCCTGATCATCGGCGCCGCCGTCTCGATCTGCAGCCAGTGCGGGGACCTCTTCGAGTCTTCCCTGAAGCGTATCCTCGACGTGAAGGACCTGGGAAACTTCCTTCCGGGCCACGGGGGCGTCCTCGACCGGGTGGACAGCCTGCTCTTTACCGCCCCGGCGGTATACTACATCTTCTTGCTCGTATGAGATTGGACCCCGAACCACAATGAGACGCAGCCTCACGATCCTTGGTTCGACAGGTAGTATCGGCCGGCAGGCCCTGGACGTCGTCCGCAGATACCCGGACCGCTTCGACGTCGTGGGCCTCTCCGCAGGGAGCGACGCAGAGAGCCTCTCCCTCCTCGCCGCCGAGTTCGGCCCCGACTACGTCGCCCTGGAATCTACCGACGCAGGACCACTCGAAGGCCTCACATCCGAGGTCCTCACCGGCCCGGGCTCCGCCGAGCAACTCGCCCGCGCACCAGCCGACGTCGTCCTCAACGGCATAGTCGGTTTCGCGGGCCTCGCCGCCACCGTCGGCGCCCTCGAAGCCAACAACCGCGTCGCCCTCGCAAACAAAGAGTCGCTCGTCGCAGGCGGCGAATGGGTCACGAACCTCGCCATAGATAACCGCATAATACCAGTAGATTCCGAGCATTCGGCGATCTTCCAGTGCCTTGAGGGGAGGAGGGAGGAGGAGATCAGGGGTATCTTGCTGACCGCTTCGGGGGGGCCTTTCTTCACGTTCGAGAAGGCGCGGCTCGTCGAGGCCGGGCCGGAGGATGCGCTCAAGCACCCGACGTGGCGGATGGGGAAGAAAGTCACCATAGACTCGGCGACGATGATGAACAAGGGTCTCGAGGTGATAGAGGCGCACCACCTCTTCGGGGTTTCATATGACGATGTGCAGGTCGTCGTGCATCGCCAGTCGGTGGTGCATGGTGGCGCTCTGTTCGAGGATGGATCCGCCGTCTTGCACGCGGCGCTACCCGACATGAGGCTGCCCATAGCCTTCGGCATCCTCTATCCTGAGAGGGTCGATGTGGGGGCCGAGCCTCTGCCTTTCGACGGCGTCGGCTGGAGCTTCGAGGAGACGCGCGACGACGTGTTCCGTTGTCTGCCGCTCGCCGTCGAGGCCGGTCGCGCTGGCGGAACCTACCCCGTCGCGCTCAACGCCGCCAACGAGGTCGCGGTTCAGGCCTTCCTTGACGGCAGGATAACATTCCTTCGGATAGCGGATCTGATCGAGGAGGTCCTCGAAGCGGTGCCAGAGTTCGGCAAGATGCAGAGTATGGAGGCCATAGAAGCCGCAGACGGATGGGCCCGCGAAGAGGCCCAGAGACGGGCCTTACGATGACCGTCATAGTCGCGCTGCTCGGTTTGATCTGCCTCATAGTCATCCACGAGCTCGGCCATATGCTCACCGCCAAAGCCCTCGGCGTCAGGGTCCCCGAGTTCGGCGTCGGCTTCGGACCAGCTATCTTCAAAAAGAAAATAGGCAAGACCGTCTACTCTTTCCGCATAATACTACTAGGTGGATTCGCCAAGATGGCGGGGATGGGGGATGGTGCGGAAGGGAGGGACACCTACCACGCCAAGCCGGCGTGGCGGCGCGCTCTGATCATCCTCGCCGGTCCTGTCGCCAACGTCCTGGCCGCCGTCGTCATACTGGCTGGTGTGTTCATGTTTCAGGGTGTGGTCACGGACGTCAAGCCGGTCGTGCGGTCGGTGGAGCTCCACTCGATGGCGCAGGACGTCGGGATCAGGGCCGGCGACAGGATCGTCGGTCTCGATGGCGAGAAGGTAAAGAGCTGGCAGGGCTTCGAACACCAGATGTCGGGCCGGGAACCTGGAGAGAGAGTGTCCGTAACCGTCGTGCGCGACGGGTCACAGAAGACCTTCAAGGGGAAGCTGGGGGCTGATCCCGAGGACAAGGATCGCGCGCTCGTCGGTGTACGTCCCGAGGTCGAGACGACCACGTATGGGCCTCTGAAGTCCCTCGGGCTCGCCGTGCACAGGTGCGTCGAGATTACCATCAAGCTCGGGGTCTTCGTCGGGCAGCTGATAACGGGGGAGAAGGACCTGTACGCGAACGTTACCGGACCGGTCGGGATCGCCTCGGTAGGCAGTACCGCCGTCAATCAGGGGTTCTTTATGCCGCTTCTTGCCCTGATCAGCCTCAATCTGGCGCTGTTCAACTTGCTCCCGATACTGCCCCTCGACGGCGGACACCTCTTCTTCATTGCGGCTGAGAAGGTGCTCGGCAGGCCGATAAGCGAGCAGACGATGGGCAAGATCGCCGCCTTAGGTCTCGTCCTCGTCCTGGCTCTGTTCCTGTTCGCGACTTACGCGGACCTGAGTAAAATCTTCACTGGAAAGCCGTTCATCCCGGATTAAGATAAGGACGCAGTAAACCATATGGGAGTGAGATGACAGAGGCAGCACTGCGCGAGCGTCCGGTCACGAGCCGGCAGATAATGGTCGGCGACGTGCCCATAGGTGGCGGCGCCCAGGTGGCCGTCCAGTCGATGACGAACACGATGACCTACGATGTCGAGGCGACGGTGCAGCAGGTCTACGACCTGAACGCTGCAGGCGCCGACCTCGTGCGTGTCTCCGTCAATGGCTCGAAGGCCCTGAAGGGTTTCAGGGAGGTCGTCTGGCGCTCGCCCGTGCCCCTCATAGCAGACATCCACTTCGACTACAGGATGGCCCTCGGGGCCGCCGACGCGGGTGCCGCGTGCGTCCGCATCAACCCTGGCAACGTAGGGAGCGACGACCGCTTCAGGCAGGTCATAGAGAAGTGCCAGGAGACCGGAACCGCCATGCGCATCGGCGTCAACTCGGGGTCCGTAGAGAAGCGGTTCTGGGATTTACCCAAACACGAGGCGCTCGTCGCGAGCGCGCTCCACAAGGTCGAGATCGCCGAGGAGATGAATTTCTTCGACTTCAAGGTCTCCCTGAAGGCCAGCCACGTCCCTGAGATGGTCGAGGCGAATAAGAAGTTCCGTGAGTACTCGGACGCGCCGCTGCACCTCGGCGTTACGGAGGCAGGGACCAAGTTGCCGGGCGCCATAAAGAGCGCAGCAGCCCTCGGACAACTCCTGCCCTACGGGATAGGCGACACCATACGCATCTCGCTCGCCGAGGACCCCGTCGAGGAGATACCCGTTGCGTACCACATCCTCTCTGCGCTCGACCTCAGGCACCGCGGTCCCAACGTCATCGCCTGCCCGAGTTGCGCGCGCACCCTCGGGTTCGACGTCATCGGGATGGCTGCGCAGGTCGAGGAGGGGCTCAAGCACTTCGAGGACCACTTCACCGTCGCTGTCATGGGCTGCGTCGTAAACGGTCCCGGAGAGGCCCGCGACGCAGACTACGGCGTCGCCGGCGGCAAGGACGACGGGGTGATCTTCTCCAAAGGCCAGCCCTTGCGGAAGGTAGGCCGCGACGAGATCTACGACGCCCTCTTCGAGGAGATAGAGAAGGACGGCAGGAAGTAGTAAAGCCTCTCCGGGAAGCCCAAGAATTCGGTCTGCAATCTTGTCAAAATTTCGCTGGAACGGAGTTCTCGGAAGTTCGCGCGAAGAAGGGTGCACGAAGCTAAGGCGAATGGCATCATGTATTGCTGCGGAAAGGGTTAGCCCGTTTGGGCCGAAGCGGGAGAAAGGAGAAAGGAAACGCCATGCCTTACTTACTTGTTCGCCACAAGGTAGAGGATTACGAGAGGTGGAAACCGGTATTCGATGAGCACGGGACTTTCCGAGAGCAGAGCGGCTCACAGGGGGGGCGGCTCTGGCGCAACGCCAATGACCCCAACGAGACCCTCATCCTCTTTGAGTGGGACAGTATGGAGAACGCTCAGCAGTTCGGCGACTCCGATAGCTTGCGGGAAGCGATGCAGCGCTCGGGGGTTGCCGACCAGCCGGACGTCTACTTCTTGGAGGAGGTCGAGCAATTTCGCGCATAGGTGGGTAGTTCCCGTCTAGACTCTGGCCGAGGCAATTAGCTTCGGCCCTTCTTTTTGCCCTTATTCATCGAAGTGTGTGGAAGGGGTCTTTTGCAAAGTTGGACTTTCACTTTACGGCGTTCTAGGAAGTTCGCACTGGGCTATGCTCGGTGGCATCATGAGAAAGGGTGTGTCAGCAGGTGAGTGTCACGAAGGAGGACGAAGAGAACGATATGTCGCCCGAAGAGAGCAAGGCCGTCGTCCAGCGCTTCTACGAACTCGTCGAGGATGTTTTTCGGACCGGGGATACCGACGCCCTCGACGAGGTCCTCGCTCCAGAGTTCGTCTATCACCAGCCAGGAGCTCCGCCAGACCTCCAAAGCTACAAACGGTTTTTCTCCATGTTGCGCCTCGCTTGTCCTGACATGAGCCAAATGGTCGAGGACATGATCGCTGAGGGCGATAAGGTCGTGGATCGCCTGAGCTGGCAGGCTACCCACCGAGGTCCGTTCATGGGCATACCCCCGAGTGGGAACTCGCTCACGATGACAGAGATACACATCAACCGGATCGCCGAGGGCAGGATTGTGGAGCGTTGGGCTGAAGTGGACAGGCTGAGTTTGATGCAGCAGCTAGGAGCCATCCCCGAGACTGGACACTCGGAAGAAGCTAGCCCCACCTAGGTATTTAGCTTATTCACCGGAGTGTGTGGAAGGGATCTTCTCAGAAGATCGTATGCGAGCTCCTGCATAGACGAGTTCTAGAAGGACTTGATCGGCTCCTCAACGCCTTTCGCGGGTGCCGATCAATAAGTCTACATGTTGTGTAGGTGCATAAGATTGCAGCATGGCGAATAGAGGATCGATTGTGCCGAGGTGAGTTCCCGCTTTCAAGATCGAACTCGATGTGTGTTTGGGTGGGCAAGAGTAGTCGGGTAAAGGGGCTCTTGTGCCTTGTAACCTACATACTCTGAGATATAATCGAGCGTGCTGTAAGGGAGCAAGGGGTCTTCGGGCCCGTTGCTTTTTTTATCGTTCGGAGAAGGTGAGAGAGACGGCGGCGCTAGAGAGGCTGACACATGTAGTGGAGGGCGTGCTCCCCGAGGGAACCGAGCTGGTCGAGGCCAGGTTCTCAGGGGGGCCTTTGCTCACCCTGCTCCTGGACCGGGAGGACGGCCCGGTCGACCACGAGTTCTGCTCGCGGGTCGCCTCCGTCGTCGCGCCCGCGGTCGAGGCGGAGGGCTACGACGGCCCCATCGAAGTCTCGTCGCCAGGGATAGAGCGTCCGCTTACGAGACCGGAGCACTTCCGGCGCTTCGTCGGGCACCAGGCGAAGGTCAGGATCGGTGAGCCCCTGGATGGGCGCCGGAACTTCACTGGTGTCATAGAGAGAGCTAGCGAAGACGCCTTCATATTAAAACTCTCCGAGGGAGCGGAGGTGGAGCTGCCGTTCGGTTCGGTGACCCGCGCGAACCTCAAGGAGGATATATACAAGTGAATACGGCACTTTTGTCTGCACTGCACGAGATAGAGACGGATAAGGGCATCCCCTTCGAGACGGTGAAGGGTGTCCTGGAGGAGTCGTTGCTCGCCGCCTACCAGGGCCGCGAGGGGGCGGAAGAGGACGCGAGGGTCGTCCTCGACGAGGAGACTGGCGACCTCAGGGTGATGAAGGACGGCGAGGACATAACGCCGCACGACTTCACGCGCATCGCCGCCCAGGTCATGCGCCAGACCTTCTACCAGCGCCTGAACGAAGTACACAACGAGCAGCTCGTCGAGGAGTACGGCGAGCGCATGGGCGACGTCGTGACCGGAATCGTCCAGCAGGCCCACAGGCGAATGACGCTCGTCGACCTCGGAAGGGTCGAGGCGATCCTGCCAGCGAGCGAGCAGGTGCCAAACGAGCGCTACGAGAACGGACAGCGGCTCAAGGTGTACCTGCTCGAGATCCGGGAGGGTGGGCGCGGCCCGAGCCTGACCGTGAGCCGTCGCCACGAGGGTCTCTTGAGGAACCTCTTCGAGCTTGAGGTGCCTGAGATCTACGACGGCCTCGTCGAGATCAAGGCGGTGGCCCGCGAGGCAGGGCTGCGCTCGAAGGTCGCCGTGTGGTCGAAGGAACCGGGCGTCGACCCCGTCGGGGCGTGCGTCGGACCGCGCGGGAGTCGCGTGAGGGCCGTCGTCTCCGAGCTCAGAAACGAGAAGATAGACATCATCCAGTGGGACCCCGAGCCGGCACGCTTTATAGCCAAAGCCTTGAGCCCGGCGCGAGTGCGCGAGGTCTACCTGGACGAGGACGAGAAGCAGGCCGAGGTCATCGTACCCGATGATCAGCTCTCGCTGGCGATAGGCCGCGAGGGCCAGAACGCCCGCCTCGCCGTGAAGCTGACAGACTGGAAGATAGACATAAAGCCCGAGAGCCAGGCGACGGAATACGAGGAAGAGGTAGAGGACTGGGAGCCCGACGAGGACTCGACGATGCACCGCTGCAGGGCGGTCCTCAGCAACGGCCGCAGGTGCGCCAACATGGCGCTCCCCGGCTCGCTCTTCTGCGGCATCCCGTCGCACCAGGCGCAGGCCGCCGAGTTCGAGGGAATGGTAGAGGGTAGGGGATCCGATGAGTAAACGTGTATACGAGATAGCCAGGGAGCAATCCCTGGAGAGCAAGGAAGTAATAGAGCGTCTGAAGGAGGCCGGGGTGGACGTGAAGAGCCACTCCTCCTCCGTCGACGACGACGTCTACGAGCAGGTCTTCGGGGCCGTAGCGCCCAACGGGCGCACGGAGGCTCAGGAGGCCGAGGCGCAGGAGGCGCGTGTAGAGGCTGAGCACTCCGGGCACGGCGCCACCATCGCGGAGGCTCCGGCCGAGGAGCCCCTCTCGGAGCCGCAGCAGAGCAGGCCGCAGAAAAAGCGGCGCAGGGTGGTTATAGACGCGAGCGCGAGAAACCGCGGCGCAGCGCGCCCTGCCGCCGCGCCCGCCGCCCCCAGCGAGCCCGAGCACGCGCCCGTCGAGGAGGAGAAGCCCGAGAGCACCGGAGTGCGCGTCGAGCCAGGGGCTACCGTCAAGGATTTGGGCGACGCCCTAGGCGTTCCTCCGACCCAGATCATCAAGGTCCTCATGGGCTTGGGCGAGATGAAGACGCTCACCCAGACCCTCTCGACCGAGGAGATAGAGCTCGTCGCCGAAGAACTCGGGGTGGAGGTCGAGATCGGCGCCGTCGAGGAGCCCGAGCCCCTCGAGGTCGCGCCCGACGACGACCCTGCCGACCTTGTCGAGAAGCCACCCGTGGTAACGGTGATGGGCCACGTCGACCACGGGAAGACGAGCCTCCTGGATCGCATTCGCCGCTCCAACGTACAGTCGGGGGAGGCCGGCGGCATCACCCAGCACATCGGGGCCTACCAGGTGGAATCAGACGGTAGGAAGGTTACCTTTATAGACACCCCGGGCCACGCGGCGTTCACGGAGATGCGCGCCCGCGGGGCCAGGGTTACAGACGTGGTCGTCCTCGTCGTGGCCGCCGACGACGGCATCATGCCCCAGACGGTCGAGGCCATAGAGCACGCCCGCGCAGCCGGCGTCCCCATGGTCGTCGCGCTGAACAAGATCGACGTTCCCAACGCGAACCAGGACCGCGTCCTCGGGGAGCTCTCAGAGCGCGAGCTCGTCCCCGAGGTCTACGGCGGCGACACGGTCACCGTGCCCGTCTCGGCCAAGACCGGCGAAGGTATCGACGATCTGCTCGAGAACATCCTCGTCGTCGCCGAGCTTGAGGACCTGAAGGCCAACCCGAAGGCGCCGGCGAGCGGGTACGTGATCGAGGGCGAGCGCGACCCTGGCCGCGGACCCGTGGCGACGTTGCTCCTCAGCCGCGGTACGCTCCAGAAG
>CADDZK010000123.1 GCA_902812425.1 Actinomycetota bacterium | reverse complement strand
GTCTGGGCTGCTGCAGCGGGCGTGGCAGATGCGTTTTAGGGGTGTGAACTGGTAGACCCCGCCGACGATAAGCAGCAAGGCAGGCAATACTGTCGCCAAGGACCCTGCTGCGCCGGACAACGCGTTGTAGGCGAACACCGGCGCCCCTGCAGCAGCCCAGACCGCCACATAGCCCCCCAGCAATATGGCCGTGCCGATCCGTGCCTGGGCGGGACGGAGGCGCTTGCGGGCGAGGTGGCGGTAGAGCAGGATCAAGGGCAGCGTGGCGGGCACCATCATGGCCACCATCATCACCGTCCAGCTGAAGAGAAACAAGACGATCCCCTCGACACCGCCCATCGCCGTGCCACCCACGGTGCTCCGCATGCTTCCCATGGAAGCCGCCTGGTAGGCAACGTATGCCCACCCAGCTGCGGCTAACGCTATCAGGGCCAGCCCTGGCAGCAGGTTCTCGCGCTTACGCCAAATCTCCAGAACCGAAGGGGTGAATGCGCTGCTACTATCCATGACTACTATTGACTCCGACGCCTCATGAGCGGGCGGGTCTTAGGGGAAATTTACGGGCCACTCCAGTCGAAGGGGATGTGCTTGCTGGACTTGCCCTCCCTCTCCCACTCGAAGCCGAAGGCATCCTGCGCGCGGTCGGCCGTCGCCGTCGCCCAGGTGGCTACCTGTCCCGGTCCAACCTCGCTGCCCGGTGGGTTGTGCAGCTGCACCAGCTGTCCCGGCGGTGTCATGGGTCCCGTCAGCGCCTCGGCGCTAGCCAACACCTTCCCTGGTATCTCCGCTCTCCAGGAAGTCAAGTCGTCGGCAACCTCGAACTCAATGGGCACGAACTCGACACCTCTAACTTCTCCAATGAACTCGGCGAAGTCCGCAGGGAACCCCCCCGCCTGGCCACCGAAGAGCATCTGCAAAGCCTCACGCTGGCTCTCGTCGGCCTGCTCATCGAGGAACAAGCCCATCGTTGCCTTGGTCTCCCCAGCCCAAAGGTTGCCCTCGAATTGTGCCACCGCGATTACACTCAGGCCGTCGAGCGAAACGTCGCCGTAGTGCCCTTCACGGATGTGCCAAGCGAGCACGCCTTGGCACCAGTTGTCGGTCGGAGCCTGAGCGAACTCGCAAGGGCAGGGGATGTCACACCTGCAGACATCGAACCAGTCTCCCACAACGTGCCACTGAGGGACGTCGGTTGCCGTACCAGCTTCCATGCTCGCTTCTCCTTTCCCTGCTTCTACTCAGCAGATTAACCCTCTCACCTAAGGCAATGATACTCTTACCACAAAGCTCCCGCATCCCTTGCAAGCAAGGCGAACTTCCGAGAAGACACTTTCTACGAGGTTGGGTGAATACACCCGGTCGTGGGATGGTTAAATACCAGGGAGCGCCTTCTCGCGCGCTCCCCTAACCGAAAGTAAAGTTATACCCCTCGCGAAAGGAACACCGCTGAGCACACAAGAAGACCCGGGGCGGCTGCGAAGTACCTTCGACGGCGTAGCTTCCCTCTACGACGAGGTGCGTCCCGGCTACCCAGAGCGGCTCTTCGACGACCTGGCGTCCTTGTCGGACAAGGGAGCGGGGGCGAAAGTGCTGGAGATCGGCTGCGGAACGGGCCAGGCGACGCTGCCCCTCGCACGGCGAGGCTACCGAATCCTGTGCGTGGAGCTGGGCGCAAACCTTGCCGCGATAGCTCGGGACAAGCTGGCCGACTACCCGGACTCGCGAGTGCTCGCCTGCTCCTTCGAGGAGTGGCCGCCTGAGAAGGGGGCTTTCGACCTCGTCGTCTCGGCCACGGCGTTCCACTGGGTCGATCCTCAGGTCCGCTACCGAAAGAGCGCTCAAGCCCTGCGGCCTGACGGTTCGCTTGCGCTCATCTGGAACCGTGCTGATCCCGAGGGCAGCAGCGAGGGCTTCCTCGAAGCCATCGAGGACGTCCACCGTCGCGAGGCGCCTGAGCTCGCTCCAGGGCGGAGGCCGCCACGCCTGGACTGGGATCCTGACAAGGCCGGCGAGATAGAACGCTCGGGGTTCTTCGAGAGGCCTGAGGAGCGGGTCTACCGGTTCGCGGTCGCCCGCGATGCCGAGAGCTACCTGCGGTTTCTGGGCACCTCCTCAAGCCACAGGACTCTGGATGAGAGGACGAGGCGGCGGCTCTTCGCGGCCGTGGGGCGGCTGATCGACGAGGAGTACGCAGGCCGCGTCATCGAGGGGTACCGCAGCGAACTCTACGTGTCCCGCAAGCGTTGACTAGAGCCGGGGACAGAGGTGTGCCGAACTTCTCAGAACGCTGCCAAAGCGAAGTTCGCGGAACATACCATCTCGGGTGTGCGAGGTTGATCCACCAGTAGCGACTGTTGTCACGACTGACACTGCGTCGGCAGACGCCGATTGTGACAACGGGGCCGTCCTCTGCGAGTAGTCGAGATCCAGAGGGTGCGATAGAGGTGCAACTCGTTGCCTAAACGCGAGGCCCGGATGCGAAGTGATGGGGCTTCTACCGCCTTCGGGTGGGCCCACGCAAGCCGGGACAACGCGAAATCAAAGACTCTGGAGAGTTCGCTGGACAGTGTGGTCTTACTGTACAGAAGGTAGAAGACAAAGAAGAGGTCGAGATCGGCTACCTCTTCCTGCGCAGGTTCTGGGGCCGCGGGCTCGCGACCAAGGTTGCGTGGGCATCAAGGGACTACGGCTTCCTCACGCTCGGCTACGAGCGGCTGGTCTCCCTCATAGACCCAGAGAACCTCGCCGCCCGCCGCGTCGCCGAAAGGGTCGGCCTCGCCCTGGAGCAGGAGGTCGACAAGTGGAACAAGAAGGTCTGCGTCTACGCTATCAGCAAGGATGAGACCGTGCCGTAAGCAGACGTAGCGCCTCTACTCCTGAATTCCTCTCTCACGCCGATCTCGGTCTTCCCGCCAGCGCTGCAGCCGCTCCCTGATCGTCGCCTCTTCCCCGCTCTCCTTCGGCTCGTAGTAGACGCGTCCGGTCAGCTCATCCGGCAGATACCGGTCGTTCATCCCCTCCGGCTCGTCGGAGTGGGCGTAGCGGTAGTTCGCGCCGTAGCCCTCCTCTTTCATCAGGCCCGTTACGGCGTTGCGCAGATGCATGGGGACCTCGCGCGTGTTCTCGTGGCGCACGTCGGCGAGCGCCGCGTTTATGCCTGCGTAGGCCGCGTTGGACTTCGGGGCCGAGGCCAAATACGTCGTAGCCTGGGCGAGGGGGATACGTCCCTCCGGCATCCCTATGAGCCTGACGGCTTCGGCGGCTGAGACCGCGAGCGGGAGCCCGTGCGGGTCTGCGTTGCCGATATCTTCTGAGGCCAGGATCACGAGCCGCCTGGCGACGAACACTGGGTCCTCCCCCGCCTCGAGCATCCTGGCAAGATAATGGAGCGCGGCGTCAGGGTCGCCGCCGCGGACGCTCTTGATGAACGCGCTGATGACGTCGTAGTGCTCCTCGCGCCCATACCTGAGCGCCCTCTGCCCCACGGCCCGCTCGACGTCGGCGACCTCGACTTTCTTCGTGCCCGCCGCCGCGACCTCCAGGGCGTTGAGCATCCGCCGTCCGTCACCACCGGCGAGCCCGAGCAGGTACTCGCGCGCCTCGTCTGAGATCCCGACTCCCAGCTCCCGTGCGCCCCTCTCCAGCAAGAGCCCGAGGTCTCTCTCCGAGAGAGATCGCAGCCTCAGGACGCGCGAGCGGGAGAGCAGAGGGGCCGTCACCTCGAAGGAGGGGTTCTCTGTCGTCGCCCCTATAAAGTCCACGAGCCCTTCTTCGAGGGCGGGGAGCAGGGCGTCCTGCTGGGCCTTGTTGAAGCGGTGGACCTCGTCGACGAAGACGAGCGTCCCTCGTCCCTCGTACTTGAGACGCTCACGGGCGCCATCGAGGGCGGCCCGCAAGTCCCTCACCCCGCTGGTCACGGCGCTCAGGGGTACGAACTCCTCTTCGACCGTGTTCGCGAGGACCCGCGCCAGGGTCGTCTTGCCCGTTCCCGGCGGTCCCCACAGGACGACGGAGCCGATCCTGCCGCGCTCCACGACCGACCTCAAAGGTCCTCCCGCAGCCGTCAGGTGCGGCTGGCCGACGACCTCATCGAGCGTCGCGGGACGCAGCCTCTCTGCGAGAGGGGCGCGCCGCCGCAGGCTCTCTGAGCCGGATTCGTCGAAGAGGTCCACCCGGTTAGTATATCTTCCGTCTCCTCGAATCCCTTACCGAGTTCGTCCATCTGCCTTGATACCGCGTTCGTAACGTCTGCCGTAACGACTGGGGGACGGTAGTGCTGTACAGTGGGGTTGTGATGGAAGCTGCAAGACCACGGAACCCTGATGGTGGCACGCGCGCCGCGTTCTGGCTGTCCTGGTCGGTCGCCGCGCTCTCGCTGGTTCTGTGCGCCGCGAGCGTGGTGTTGTATATACTTACACGATCCGTGCAGCCTCCCACCACCTGGGGTACAGGCGGTGACAGCGCTGCATTCATCTTCTTGGTGCCCTTCATCCCCTTCCCCCTGGTGGGGGCCCTGATCGCCTCCAAGCGCCCCGAAAACCTGATCGGCTGGATCTGCCTGGCCACGGGCCTCTTGTGGATGCTCTCCATCTTCACCGGTGAATACGCGGTCTACGGATTGCTGGTGAGACCTGACTCGGTTCCGTTCCCCGCTGCGATCGGCTCTCTCACCGAGTGGCTATGGGCCCCCTCCGAGGGTCTGCTCGGCACATACATGATCCTGCTCTTCCCAGACGGGAAGCTCCCTTCGAGGAGGTGGCGCCCTCTGGCCTGGCTCTCCGGGGCGGTGATCGTGCTTACGAGTGCGGGCGTAGCCCTCGATCCCGGTTCGTTCGCTGACCTCGGGGGGGTGCGCAACCCGTTCGGACTGGAGGAGCACGCCTGGGTAGCCGACGCGCTCGGCAGCTTTCTCTGGCTATTGCCCGTGTGCATCCTGGCCTCGGTGGTGAGCCTCTTTCTACGCTTCAGGCGTTCCGGTCGCGAGGAGAGACAGCAGATCAAGTGGATCGCCTTCGCCGCCGCGCTCTTAGCCCTTGGCTTCCTGACCTTGCTGGTCACAGAATCATTGTTCTCACCGGTCGGCATGAACCCTGGGCGACCGTTGTGGGGGAAGCTCTTCGAAGACGTCGTCACCCTGAGCTACGCGGGCGTCCCCATAGCGATGGGCTTCGCCGTTCTCAAGTACCGCCTCTACGACATAGACCTGGTCATAAATCGTGCCCTGGTCTACGGTTCCCTCACGGCCATGCTGCTCGCACTCTACTTCGGCGGCGTCGCGACGACCCAGGCGATCTTCCGCACGCTCACGGGCCAGGAGCAGCAACTGGCTATTGTGGTCTCGACCCTCGTCATAGCGGCGCTCTTCAACCCGTTGCGCCACCGCATCCAGTCCTCCGTAGACCGGCGCTTCTACAGACGTAAGTACGACGCCAGAAAGACACTCGAAACCTTCTCGGCCACGCTCAGGGACGTGACGGATCTTCAAACGCTGAACGGCGAGCTGACAAGGGTAGTCAGGGAGACGATGCAGCCTGCGCACGTCTCTCTATGGCTGCGTCCCGACGCCGGCCCGACGGACGGGCCGGCGAGCTAGACGCTACCCTGAAATTCCTATGAATCTTTCGCGTAACGCTCCTCGTGCTCGCGGCGCTGGCGGTCCATGCGGCGGGCAGCTTCGAGTACGTCCCGCGGATAGAGGCTGCGGAGGGCGCCCGTCTCCAGGACCTGATCCACGGAGTGCTCGGGGATCATCATCCACTCCGCCGCGTGCGGCACGGGCAGCGGTTTATTCAAGACCCGATACAAGATCCAGACGATCCACCGCCCCGGACGCGAGGTAGAGAAGAATCTCAAATACGGTACCTAGTGTGCATGTTCATTGGCGTACAGTTTAGCCCAGTCCAGAAAAATGAGTGTCAACGTCAGACTGAAATCCTTCTCCACTATCCATATTCTCGCTTACCAAACTCTTGATCTCTAATCAAGAGGCACGCCTGCACGTCGCCAGTGTATCTTCTTGCTACATCCCCTAAGCCACCACGAGTAAACAGACGAGCGAAGGCTCGTAAGAATCGTTCTATAGTTGCTACTAGATAAGGGTTGGCACGATTCTTGACCTCATCAAATTTGCGTTCTCCAATCAACAGTTCATAGAATTCGCCTGACATAGTTGCCTTCTCTAGCTCTTCCCATTCCTTTTCGGGCCATTCTCTCTCTGATGGACCAACTGCGCTGTTTAAGTAGAAATATCTGTCCGTGATTGCGAACTTGGAAAGCAAACTCAACAGTTGTCTGCAAACGTCGTCCTGTACGATAAAATCGTGATCGGCTTTCGCAACAGCATCCTTCAAATGTTCAGGCGTATAGCATCGCTTCACGATCTCATCGCGTAGCTTCTCCAAGTTATGCCCAAACGATAGGAGACATCTCCCGGAGGGGAAATTGCCTTCTTTCTAAGGGGTGTGCAGACAAATCATGACCTTCATGAAGCGCTCGAGACCTGTGGACAATAACAGCATATAAGTGAAGCGTTTCTGAATCGGCAAATACGATTCGCTTCGTTGAAGAGCGGCCAGTCCATCTTTGCTCAGAGACACTGCAAGGTCGACCTCAAACGCAAGAATCTCTTCTGATTGCGAGGTATGATTCTTGTTTTCGTGCACACAAGCTCCTAATACACAGGCTACAGCCTCTCCTCCTAATAATGCAGCCTTCTCCCTAGAGAAGATAGACTCTGAGTCCCTGAAGTACAATGACGCTCGTGGACAAGAGAACTCTGGATTTCTACGAGCTTGTGGAGCGGGCGCTTGCAGGGTTGCCGTCCGAGCTTTCGCGACTTCTGGATAACGTTGCGATAGTGGTTGACGACTGGCCCGATTACTCGACGCCGCTCGTCTCCGATGGTCCTGGGGAGACTTTGTACGGGTTGTACGAGGGCGTGCCTCTGACCGAGAGAAGTGCAGGGTACTACGGGTTTTTGCCCGATAAGATCACGATCTTCCGCGGTCCGTTGGAGCGGGACTTTGCCACGGAGGAGCTAGAGGAGCAGGTCAGGATCACGGTGGTACACGAGATCGCGCACTACTTCGGCTTCGACGAGGAGCGCCTAGAGGAGCTGGGGTGGGGATGAACCAGGGCCACAGCGGCAGCGTGAACATCGAGCAGCGTATAGCCGCCCCTCCAGAGAAGGTCGCCCACTACGTCTCTGACTTCCGCAACGCCAAGGAGTGGATGGTCGGCGTCGAGAGCGTCGAGCCGCTCGGGGAAGACTCATACCGACTCGCCCTTGAGAGCCCCATCGGCAGGATAGAACCCGAGGTCCGGGTAGTGGAGCGCAGTTCACAGAGCATTCGCTGGGTCTACACCTCGGCCATCGAAGGCGGCGGCAGTATGCAGGTCTCGCCAGACGCCGACGGCGGCTGCCTCGTCTCCTACACGGGCGAGTTCCACCTCAAGCGCCGCTTTATGGACCGCGCCGCGCGCTTCGTCGGCGCGGAGCGCTTCGCCCGCACCAACGGGGAGCGCTCCCTCACCCGCCTCAAACACCTGATGGAAGCCAGGCGCTACTGATGCCCATAGGACCGCTGGAGCTCGTGCTGATATTCATAGTCTTCCTGGTGATGGGACCGCGCCGCATCGCCAACCTCTTCCGCTCGCTCGGCACAGGCATCCACGACTTCGTCGAGACGCTGGGCCGCGATAAAGAGAAGGATGAGCTTCCCGGCGAAGAAGACGAGCACGAAAGACAGCATAAAAGCTGACTAGCTGAAGTACTCTCTGGCTGACCGGCTAGAGTCCCAGCACCACCCTCTCGCCGGGACCGACGCGGGCGTTCGGTGGTTTGCGGTCAACGCCCGAGAGGTCCTCGCCCGCGCTCTTGAGGTATACGCGTGGCTCCTCGACGGCGAGACCGGGGTCCGAGGCGTAGGTCTGCCAGGTTACGCCCTGCCAGGTGAAGGTCAGGAGGGCCGCGGGCTCGTCCCCCTCATCAAGCTCGACGTGGACCTCGGGCTGGCCGAGGGTGCGTGAGAGGGCGTTCATCGAGCGCCGCTGCTCGGATTCGTTGAAAAGATCTATGCCCGCGCGTAGCCGGTTCGCGGGGTCGGCCAGGCGCTCCCGCAGCTCCCGCTCGGCCTCCAGCTCTTCGCGCAGCGTCTCGATGGTGGTGCTGAGCCTGGAGATCTCATCCTCCCTCTCCTCAAGGTCTCTCTCCAAACCCTCGACGCGGCGGAGGGCGTCCTGGAGCGCGAGGTCCTTGCGCGAGGCTAGCTCCTCGGCCTGACGGTTCGCGGCCTCCATTTGCTCGGCCCTTCGCTCCAGCAGGTAGTCGCGGTGTGAGATCTCCCCGTTCTTGCGCTCGATCTCGCGTTCCAGTCGCGCTATCTGGCGCTCGGAGCTCTCCCTGCGCAGCCTGCGGCCCCGAACCTCCTCCTCCAGGTCCCTGATGCGATCCTTCAACCTGGCGCGCTCGCGCTCCAGGGACTCGATATGCCCCTCCCCCGCCTCCTTCGATGCGCGCGCCTCGTCCGCGGCGAGGCGTGAAGCCGTGATCTCCTCGTAGAGCTCCCTGATGTGGTTGTCCTTGATCACGAGCCTCGCCCTGAGCTCCTCGGGGTCGGAGACCTCCCCGCGGGCGACCTCGGTCGTGTCCTCGGCAGAGCCGTCCTCTGGCGGTCTGCCGTTGGTCTCGTGCCCGTCCTGCCCTTCCACGCTCTCCTATCCCTCCTTCTTCGGAGCCTCCTCCTCCTCCTGGTTCTCGGTTCCAGCCTCGGGCTGGGCCTGAGGCTTCTTGAGGGATTTGCCCGCCTCCCTGGCGGCCCTTCGTTCTGCCTTGATCCTCTCCCTCTCCTCCTTGGACATCTTCTGCGGCTTGTCCTCGCTGGCTTCCGGCGGAGCCTCTGCTGGAGCCTCCGTCGCAGACCCTGACGCGCCGCTCTTCACGGACTTACCCGCTTCGCGCGCCGCCCTGCGTTCGGCTTTGATCCGCTCCCTTTCCTCCTTGGACATCTTCTTCGGGGCCTCCCCCGAGGTAGTTTCGTCCTTCGCTTGCGGGCTCTTGACGGACTGGCCAGCTTCGCGGGCGGCGCGGCGTTGGGCCTTTATCCTCTCGCGCTCCTCGGCCGACATCTTCTTCGGCTTCTCGTCGCCTTCAGTAGTTTCCTTCTCGGCTTCTTCCGGCTCCTCGGGTGGTTTGGGGAGACCTGTGATCTCGCTGATCTTGGCCAGGATCTCCTCCGGCGCCGGCCTCTCGCCGACCCAGGCGTGGGCGACGTTGTGGTCTGGTCCCACGATAAAGACGGCGGGGCGGGCGTAGTCGCCCTGCTTTTTGTCCCTCTCCAGCAGCCCCCACTGGCGGCTCGTAACCCTGGCGTAGTCGTAGAGTACGTAGGACTTCAATCCCGAGGCGCGGGCGAAGTTGCGCGCCTGGATAGGCTCTGCGACCCCGATGGCCACGACCGAGCCCGAGGCCAGGTTGATCTCTTCCTCCTTCGCCGCAAGCGCCTTGAAGTACTCGACGTCTTCTTCGTCACCGGGGCGATAGAAGGCGACCACGACTGGTCCCCGCACGGTCCTCATGCTCAACCTGAGCTGGCCTCCCTGTGCGCTCGGCAGGTTGAACTCGGGGGCCCCGGCCCCGACCTCGGGTACGGGCTCGGTCCTGGTGCGTGTAAACATCTTTTCCTCCTCGCGTATGAAAAGAGTGCCTACCCGAATATTACAGGTTGAGCGTCGCTTTGACCCAGGGTTTGGACCTTTGTCTCTGCTATCCTAATCCGGGATGAAGCTCTTGATGACCCACGGATATATGCTCTCCGGAACGGGTAGCAATATCTACGTCCAGAACCTCTGCCGCGCCCTGGTCAGGGAGGGACACGACGTATATTTGCTCTGCCAAGAGTCCGAGCCCCTGCGCTACGATTTCGTGGGCGAGCACTCGACCGTGGAAGGGGGAAGGGTCGAGAGGCTCGGCGAGCAGGAGACGCCGTATGCAGGAAGCTGCGCCGTCTACAACCCTGATATCGGGGACCTCTTGCCCGTCTACGTCTACGACGATTATGCAGGCTGGCGGGTGAAGACGTTTCTGGACCTGACCGAGGAGGAGCTGGAGAACTACCTCGGGAGCAACATCGAAGCCGTGCGGACCGTGCTCGGGGCATCCGGCGCTGAGGCCGTAATCACCAACCATTCCGTGCCAGGGCCCCTGATCGCCCGCCGCGCCCTGGAAGAGACGGGCGTCCCTTACGCGAGCATCGTCCACGGGAGCTGCCTCCAGTACGTCGCCCGCAAGAGCGAGAAGTACATGGACCTGACCCGCGAGGGCCTCGAAGGCGCGAGGGAGATACTGGCCCTCTCCTCGCACAGCGCAGGCACGATAGCGGAGGACTTTCCCGATCTCGCGGACAAGACCCGCTCCCTGCCCGGCGGAGTAGACACCGAGCTCTTTCGCCCCGACGCCTTCGACCCCGAGGTCGTCGAAGGGCTGAACGGCGGCCCAGGTCGCGGTCAGGAGCAGCGGGCTTCGCTCGGAGAGGCCCTGAGGAATTCAGCCAACGCCGGAGAGCTGGCGGACGCGCTGCGAGCGGTCGCCGCCTCCTACGACGCCCG
>CADDZK010000122.1 GCA_902812425.1 Actinomycetota bacterium | reverse complement strand
TCGGTATCCGCCGCACCCTCCTGCCCATCATCACGCCGCGCCGGGCAAGGTCGGCCTCCCGGCGCCTTATCTCCCTGGTCGCCTCGTAGCCGTCCATCTCCGGCATATGCACGTCCATAAAGACCGCGGCGTAGGGCAGACGGGAGAGGGCGTCCAGGGCCTCAAGGCCGTTGGCCGCCACGTCTGCGCGGTAGCCGAGGCGCTCGAGCATCCTCACGGCCACCTTCTGGTTCACGGGGTTATCCTCGACGACGAGCACGCGGATACGCGAGCGTGACCTCTCCTCCTCCAGCGTGTGGCGGGTGATCAGACGCGCCGCGGCCTCCTCATCTTCAAGCGGTGCCCCCATAACGGTGGCTATCGCGTCGTAGAGCTCAGACTGCCTCACAGGCTTGGTCAGGTAGGCCGAGAACCCGGCCTGAAGTGCCTCTCTCCCGTCGCCCCGCTTGCCCATAGACGTGAGAAGGATCAGCCTCGCGGAAGAGATCTGGGGGTCTGCCTTTATCTGGCGCGCGAGCTGTATGCCGTCTATATCCGGCATCTGCATGTCGAGGATGGCGACGTCGTAGGGATCATTGTCCTCTGCGGCGGAACGCAGCCTCTGGAGGGCCTGCGGGCCGTCCCCGACCATCTCGTTTCTGACGCCCCAGGAGGTGATCTGCTCGTTCAGTATCTTGCGGTTGGTCTCGTTGTCGTCGACGACGAGCACCCTGAGGCCGCCGAGCTCGGCGCGCCGGGATGGGGTGGACCGACCCCTGCCAGGCTGTTTGGCGAAGGGCACCGTGAAGAAGAAGGTGGACCCAACCCCAGGCTTGCTCTCTACGCCTATCTGTCCACCCATCATCGCCACCAGCTGCTTGCTGATGGCGAGCCCTAAGCCCGTACCTCCGTAGCGGCGGGTGGTCGAAGCGTCTGCCTGGGTGAAGGACTGGAAGAGCCTGGAGCTCTGCTCCTCGGTCATCCCGATGCCCGTGTCCGTAATGGAGAAGCGTATCAGCGCCCTCTCGTCGGTCTCCTCCGCCAGCGAGGCACGCAGGATGACCTCGCCCTCCTCTGTGAACTTTATGGCGTTGCCGAGGAGGTTGGTGAGGACCTGGGCGAGACGCCCCGGGTCGCCCCTGAGGGCCGTCGGTATGTCGTACTCGATGAGGTTGGCGAGCTCCAGGCCCTTGCCGTGCGCCCTGCCCGCGAGCAGGCCGAGCGTCTCCTCGACCGTGTTGCGTAACTCGAAGTCTATGGTCTCGAACTCTATCCTCCCGGCCTCTATCTTGGAGAAGTCGAGTATGTCGTTGATGATGACGAGCAGGTTCTCCCCCGAGAAGCGGATGGTCTCGGCGTACTCGCGCTGCTCTTCGGTGAGGTCGGTGTCGAGCAGGAGCCCTGTCATCCCTATTACGCCGTTCATGGGCGTCCTTATCTCGTGGCTCATGTTCGCAAGAAACTCGCTCTTGGCGCGGCTCGCCGCCTCGGCCTCGTTCCTGGCCATCTCCAACCCTGAGACCGCCTCCGCGAGCTGCCGGGTGCGCTCTTCGACCCTGCTCTCCAGGGTCTCATTGAGACGCCTTATCTCCTCCTCGGCCCGCTCGCGCTCGGCGATCTCCCTCTGGGCCTCCTCGTAGATCCAGGCGTTCTCAACGGCGAGGGCGGCCCGGCCTGCGAGTTCCTCGGCCAGCGTAAGGTCTGCTTCTTCATACCTGCGCCCGGTCTCCGTGGAGACGAGCGTGATCGTCCCGAGCGTACGTTCGTGGGCGACCATCGGAACGATCATCGCCGACGTAAAGCCGATCTCGCGCAGGATGTGCAGATGCTCTTCGTCCCTGGCGACGGCTTCGAGCGTCTCCTGGGGGATCTCGGGATAGAACTCGGGGCGGCCCGTGCGCATGACCTGGGGTATCCCGCGGGGGTCTTCTGGGTCATCGGGGTATCTCTCCTGAAGCTCCCGCGCCCACCTGACCTTCCGGGGATCTCTGTGTGCGATGGCCAGACGCTCGGTCGTGCCGTCCTCACCGAGCACGTCGACGGCGCACCAGTCGGCCAGATCGGGCACACAGAGGCGTGCGACGGACGAGAGGGTGGCGCGGTAATCGAGCGAGGAGTAGAGCTCGGCGCTGGCCTCGGCCAGGAAGCGCTGCGCTTCCTCCGCCCTCTTGCGCTCGGTGATGTCGCGTACGACGCCGGTCATGCGCACGGGCTCGCCCCGCTCGTCGTGAAGGGCCTGGCCCCGGATAAAGCACGTGCGGTACTCGCCCGATGAACGCCGAACCCTGCACTCCACGGCGTACTCCTCATCGCGCTCGAGGTGGGCGGTGAGGGCATCGCCGACCCTGTGCCTCTCCTCGGGGTGCAACAACTCCTGGAACAGCTCGAAGCTGGCGACGACCTCGGGCGAGAGACCGAAGATCTCGTAGAGCCTCTCGTTCCAGTAGAGCTCGCCGGTGCTTGGGTTCCAGTCGAAGATGCCGTCGTTTGAGGCCTGGACTACCAGGCTGAAGCGTTCCTCGCTCTCGCGGAGCGTCCGTTCGTTCTCCCGCAGCTCGGAGACGGCCTCTTCGAGCTCTGCGGTGCGCTGCTCGACCCGCTCCTCGAGCTCCTCGTTGAGGCGTCTTATCTCTTCTTCTGTACGCTTGCGCTGGGTGATGTCGGTGATCTTGCTGATGTACAGATCCCGGCCCGCCCGGCTGACTAGGGTTGCATCCGCCGTCACGGTCACCATCTCGCCATTCTTCTTGCGGTGCCGCCTCTCCTGGATAAAGGCCTCACCCTCTCGCCGCATCCTCTCGAGGCTCTCCCTCTGATCGGCCTGCTCTTCGGGAACGGTGATGTCAGAGACCTTCATCTGCCCGAACTCTTCGCAGCTGTACCCGTAGAACTCGCAGGCGCACGGGTTCACGTCCACGAAGTTGAGCTCCCTATCGAGGAGGAAGATGGGATGGTTCACCTTCTCGTAGAGGGCCCTGAAGAACTCCTCGCTCTCTCTTAGCGCCACCTCGGCCTGCTTGCGCTCGGTTATATTCTGGTACTGGCTTACGAAGTAAGCAGGAGCGCCGCGCGAGTCCCGCACCAGAGAGACGCTGGAGATAGCCCACACCACGCTCCCGTCGGCGTGGATGTAGCGTTTCTCCGCAAGGTCCCTCTCGATCTTCCCTTCCAGCAACGCTCGCGTGCGGGGGCGCGTCAGCCCGCGGTCGTCAGGGTGGGTTATCTCCCACGTCCTCTTGGAGAGCAACTCCTCCTGTGAATAGCCGAGCATCTCGCAGAACGCCAGGTTCACCCGCACGTAGAGGTTGTCGAGGTTGGCGAGGGACATACCGATGGGGGCGTTCTCGAAGGTGCTGCGGAACCGCCTCTCGCTCTCACGGAGGGCTTCCTCAGCGCGCATGCGCTCCGTGATGTCGCGGGCCGAGGCGAAGATCATCCGCTCCTCGCCGTACTCTACGGAGCCCACGTACACCTCTACAGGGAAGGTGGTGCCGTCCTTGCGCCGGTGCTCGCCCCTGTGGACGCCCGCGATCTTACCGGGTTCTCCCGCGAGTGCCCGCTGCCAGAGCGTGGGTTTGGTATCGCGCCGATCATCTTCTCTGGAGATCAGGCCGGTCGCGATGTCCTTTACGCGCAGCGAGAGGAGTTCCTCGCGCGTGTAGCCCAGCGAGCGGCACGCCTCCTCGTTGCAGTCCACCATCCGGCCCTGCTCGTCGTGCACCATCAGGGCGTCGACGGATTGTTCGAAGAGCTGCCTGAAACGCCGCTCGTTCTCCCTGAGGGTGATCTCGGCCTCTTTGCGCCCGCTTACGTCGAGCATCAGACCCTGCCAGAATAGAGGCCTGCCCTCCTCGTCGCGCACGAGCACGGCCTCGTCGCGAACCCATACCGTGCTGCCATCCTTGGCGAACATGCGGTACTCTACCTCGAAGGGCTCGCCGCTCTCGTCCGTCCTCGCGTCCTCGGCGAGTACCCTCTCGCGGTCATCGGGGTGGAGGATCTTTATCCACAGCTGGGGGTCAGAGACGTACTCCTCTGCGGCGTAGCCCAGGATCTTCTCTATCTGGGGGCTTATGAACGTCGCGGCGTAGTTGTGATCTACCGCCTGCCTGTAGACGGCCGCAGGGATCTGCTCTAGCATCGTCCGATACTTGATCTGGGTGTCCCTGAACTTCGCCTCGTTCTCTCTGCGCCCCGTGACGTTCCTGGACATGATCGAGATGCCTGTGACGTTGCCCTCGAGGTCCTTTATCGGCGACCAGACTGCCGAGACGTAGACGCTCTCGCCCCCCTTGGCGATCCGCAGGCTTTCGTCCACGCTCGCCGCCCGTCCTTGCTTGACGTTCTCGAAGGCCTCGGAGAGCTCGCGTTGGCGGTCGGGAGGGACGATCAGGGAGATATGCCTGCCTATAGCCTCCTCGGCGGAGTAGCCGTAGAGTTCCTCCGCAGCATGATTCCAGCTCGTTATGATCCCGTCCAGCGTTACGCTGGTGATCGCCTCGTGCGAAAACTCCACGATAGAGGCCAGGCGCAAACGCGCCTCCTCGGTCTCTGTTTGCCTGCCCTTCATCTTACGCCTCTCTGAGCCAACGCACCCCTTGGTGCATCATATGCAAGGTTTCTCGCCCCGGCAAGTCTAAATAATTCTTGGTGGGTTGGCCTTTGCCAGCAAAGGGCTTGACAGGCCGAGCCTCACTCCTGCTTCGCAGGGACACCCGCCGGCACCGGAGAGGACCCTGGGCCGGGAGCCGACCCGAGGTCTTACGCGAAAGAGACGTAGATCGCGACCGCAACGGCGGTAAGGACGATAGACAGTATGAGCATCTCCCTCAAGGGTTCTCACCTCCTATGGCTGTACGGGGTCGCGCTCTTGCAGGGCGTAGAGCCTGGCGTAGAGGCCGTCCGCGGCGATGAGCTCTTCGTGGGCACCGACCTCGGCGACGCGACCGTCTTCGATGACAAGGATCTGATCCACGTTCCTCACGAGCCTGAGCTCGTGGGCGATGACGAAGGTCGTGCGCCCCTCCGTCAGGGCTCTCCAGCTCTCCTCGACGGCCGCTGCGGCCTCGGCATCGAGCCCCGACTGGGGCTCGTCCAGGATCAGGATGGGCGTAGCCCTGAGCATGGCCCTGGCGATGGAGATGCGCTGCCTCTGTCCCCCGCTGAGGCTCTCACCGCGTTCGGAGAGCATGGTGTCGTAGCCATCCGGTAGCCCTCTGATGAACCCGTCAGCCCCGGCGAGTCCCGCTATAGACTCGATCTCCTCGCGGCTCGCTCCGGGCCGCCCGTAGGCTATGTTCTCTGCCACCGTCGCCCTGAAGAGCATAGGGTCCTGTGGCACGAAGGTTATTGAGTCGCGCAACGACTTGAGGGTGAAATCTCTGACGTCCTCCCCGTCGATGAGCACCCTTCCTCCCTGCGGGTCGTAGAGGCGGGCTATGAGGCTGGTGACGGTGGTCTTGCCCGCTCCGCTCACCCCGACGAGCGCGACCCTGCTCCCCGCCTCGACGTCGAAGTCGACGCCGCGCAGGACCTCCCCCGCCTCGTCCTCGTAGGCGAAGCGCACGCCCTCGAAGGTCACCCTGCCTTCGAGCGCCGGCGCGGGATGGGCTCCCGGGAGGTCCTTCACGGTGGGCTCGGCGTTAAGCAAATCGACGATGCGCTCGCCCGAGACGAGGGACGTGCCGATCTGGTTGACCTGCCGGCTCAGCGCCCACAGGGGTGAGAGGAACAGCCCGAGATAGGCGACGAAGACGGTCAGGTCGCCCAAGGAGAGGGCGCCGGAGAGGACCTGCCTCGCCCCGAAGTACACGACGAGCGCGCTCCCGAGGCCACCGACGATCCCGAGCACGGTGCTGAACTTGGCCTCTATGACGGCGCTCTCTACGCTGGCCTTCAGAGACTCCCTGCTCTCGATCCTGAAGCGCTCCATCTCGTCCTCCTCACGGGCGAAGAGCTTGACGGCCCTGATGCCGATTATGGCCTCCTGCATGACGCTCGCGATCGCACCCTCCCTCGTCCTGACAACCCGCATCCTCGCCACGAGCGCCTTCCTGTAGCGGCTCACAGCGAGGAAGAGGAAAGGGACGGTAACGAGGGCGAGGAGCGTTAGCTGCCAGTCGAGCCAAAGCATGACGACCATCATCCCGAGCAGGATCATGACCGAGGAGAACACCTCGACGACCGAGTCAACCAGCATGGTGCGGACCTCCTTCACGTCGCTGGTGACGCGGGTTATGGTATCTCCGGTACGCTTCTTGCCGTGGTAGTCGAGGCCGAGGGCGTGGACCTTGGCGTAGAGCGCCTCGCGCATGTCGAAGACGGTCTCTTGGCCCAGCTTCTGGAGCAGATAGCGCCGGAAGGAGGCGACGCTCCTCGTGACCGTGAAGATCAAAACGATGAGGAAGGCGATCCCCGCGAGCAAGAGCGCCTCGTCGGCCAGGGGACCGGGCAGGGCGGCTGGCAGCTTCTTGTTGTCGGTAAGCACGTAGTCGATGGTGAGCGCGAGCGGCCACGGCTGCGAGAGGCTCGTCAACGTCTCGAGCAACAATACTCCGAGCGCCAGCAGAAGCCCGGAGCGTCTTGGCCTCAAGAATCGCGTGAAGTTGGCGAGCGTCTCTCTAGTGCGCCCGAGCCCGGCGCGAAGTTCCTTCAATCTTCTCACCCGTATAGGATACCGCACCTCCTGCATATAGAATGTGCGAGCTTACCCAAAATTAGAGGAGACGCACGTGGCGAGAAGAGTCCTTGCGGCCGTAGAAGACCTGCTCTTCAAGAGCAAGATCTCCGAGACGGCATCCCAGCTCGACGTCGAAGCCGGTTTCCCGCGCAACCCGAAGAGATTGCTCGAAGCGATTCACGAGTCCCCGCCCGACCTGCTCGTCCTCGACCTGAACTCCGCGCGCTTCGAGCCACTCGCGCTCCTGAGGAGCGTGAAGTCAGACGAGGCGACGCGGGACGTCCTTACGGTCGGCTTCCTCTCCCACGTCCAGAAGGATCTCGCCGTCGCGGCGCGGGAGGCAGGCTGCGACCGCGTCGTCGCCCGCAGCGCCTTCACCAGGGACCTGCCGCGGATACTCGCCGGCCGCACCCCCGACACCATCGACGAGGCCGGCGTTGGCTGAGGGCTGGGAGCGCCTGGCGAGCGAGAGGCTCATGCAGACCCCTTACTTCTCGCTGCGCTCGGAGAGGCTGAGGCTCCCTGACGGTGGGATCAAAGACCCCTACTACGTCATCGAGCGTCCCGACGCCGCGATAATCTTCCCGCTCACCGACGAGGGCGAGGTCGTCCTCGTCCGCCAGTACCGCCCGCCGATCGAGCGCATGGAGCTCGGCCTGCCAGCCGGCCTCGTCGAAGCGGGCGAGGAGCCTGAGGATGCGGCCAGACGCGAGCTCTCGGAGGAGACTGGCTACACGGGCGGAGAGTGGGAGGCTTTGGGCGCTTTAGCCTCCTCCCCGAGCCTCAAGGATAACTGGGCCTACCTCTTCCTCGCCCGAGGCGTCGAGGAGACCGAGGCGCCCGACCCCGACGAGCACGAGCTCGTCGAGGTGGTTCTCGTGCCGTTAGAGAACCTTCCTGGCCTCGTCCACTCCGGCAAGATAGTAAGCTCGAGCGGCGTCGCCGCCATCATGCTCGCCCTGGAGCGGCTCGGGGGCTAGCCCGCGTCGTGGGGATAGTTGGAGACCTCGATCAGGTTCCCGTCGGGGTCGCGGAAGTATAGCGAGTCTATTGGGCCAAGCGCACCCGTACGACCGACGCGGCCCTCGATCACCTCGACGCCGCAAGACCCGAGCTCGTCGAGCACCTCTTCGAGTGGCGTCTCCGTGATAAAGCAGAGGTCGGCTGACCCCGGCACTGGACGTCCGGCATGCGGCTCGAACTCCCCTCCGGCCCGGTGAAGGTTGATCTTATGCATGCCGAAGGCGAGAGCTTTGCGCCCGCCCGAGAAAGTAACCGTCTCCGTGCCGAGAACTCGTTCGTAGAATTCGCACGTCCTCTCGACGTTGCGTACGGTCAGGACGATGTGGTCTATGCGTTCGATCTTCAAGGGCTAGGTACCAAAGCGAAGGCCCGGTGCTCGAAGCACCGGGCCCCCGTCAAGTGAATCTGGGTTCGTTCTAGCAGGTAAAGGAGCTACCGCAGCCGCAGCCGCCCTGGACGTTGGGGTTGTTGACGGCGAAACCCGCGCCCATGAGGCCGTCCACGTAGTCGAACTCGGAGCCGATGATGTAAGGGACGCTCATCGCGTCGACGAGAACCCTGACACCCTTGGTCTCGAAGACCTCGTCGTCGTCGGCGATCTCGTCGTCGAAGTAGATGCTGTACTGGAACCCGGAGCAGCCGCCTGGCCTGACGCCGATACGCAGCGCGAGGTCCTCTTCGCCTTCCTGGGCCATGAGGGTCTTGACCTTCTCGGCGGCGTTATCGGTGATGTTGACGATAGTCTCTTGCTTCTGCTCCATCAGCACCTCCCGTGCTGTAGTGGGATCTTGGTTTCCGAAATTATTACACCGCCTACCGTATAGTTCAACGCCACTCTCTGAAGGCCCACGGGAGCCTTCCACGCAGCGCCTTGCCGAGACGGGCCCTCCTGGATGAGACGTACCTCCTCCACCTGGCGAGCAGCGAGGCCGGGTTCACGGCCCCGAGAATCCGTCTCCAGCGAGGAAGGCGCCCGTAGGCCTGCAGGGCGCCCCGGTAAGCGGAGGATACGTGACTCCTCTCGACGCGAGCGGAATAGAGGTGGTCGGAGTAGGCCAGGGCGAACTCCCTCATCGGGGCTTCCTCCACGCCGGCGGCCCCCGCGAGGAGCAAGACCCGCTCGGTCGGCGTCAGCGCTGGCGAGTCCGCCACGATGTTCCTGCCCGGCGGCAGCACATCGCGCAGCCTGCCCGTCAGGTCTCTATAGAGATCCTCGGGCCTGCCGCGGACGAGGAGCGCCGCCTTGGAGAGAGGTACCGCCGCGACGAGCAGCACGGGCACGAGCACGAAAAGAGGCCACACCGGGACGCCACTCTCCCCTGGGCGGCCCGTCGTGGAGCCCTGATCGGCGACCTTCTGGTTCTGCTCCTTGGGCGTCTGCTGTGACGGGCCCTGGACCGCCCTGCGCCTGACGTTGTTCTCCGGGCCCTGGACCTGACCGGCAGGTGGGAGCGGTGGGCGCGGGGCGTTCGCCTCCATCGTGGAGGGCATCGAGAAGCCGGGGGTAGGGTTGAACGGGTACCAGCCCACGTCGGGGAAGTAAGCCTCCACCCAAGTGTGCATATTGCTCCCCGTGACCAGGTACTCGTCGGGGCCTACCTGTTCACCGGAGGTGGACCCGTAGACGACGCGCGTGGGCACGCCCATATCGCGCAGGATGAGCGCCATCGAAGTCGAGAACTGGGTGCAGAAGCCCTCCTTGCCGTCGCCCAGGAACTCCTCTATTGCCTTGTCGGCCCTGCGGTAACTAACGTCCAGGTTGTAGACGAAGCCGCCGTCGTAGATCAGGTAGCGCTCGACCGCGCGCGCCTTGTCGTAGGGTGTTTTGGGGTCGTACTTGCGCATGATCTTCTGCGCCGTCTCGTGGACGACGGGCGGCGTGTCCTCGGGGAGCTGGAGGAATCTATCCTGTACGATCTGCGGGTAATCGCTGCCTGCGCCCTCGAGTTGTTTCGTGGTCGGCTGTGGTATCTCCGAGAGCACCTCGTACGTATCACCCTCTTTAAAGGGCTCGTTCATATGCCACGAACCGTCCGAGTTCTCGGTCGCCCCGAGGCCCTCTGAGGTCTGTACGATCTTGTACCCCCCGAAGATGAGGTCCGTCTTGGCGTTGAGGACCTGCACCCTCTGCAGTACACGGCGGGTCTTGACGCCAGGGGCTATCTCCTCCCCGTCCGCCTCCCCCGGCTGCGTCGTGTCCGACCAGCGGACGCCGTCGAAGAAATCCATGGTCCCGCCGCGCCACAGGAGCGGCTCGGGGCTCTGGATGCGCAGCAGCTCGGCGTCCCTGCCTGCCGTAAGGTAGTCCCCGACGTCGGCCTGTACGTCCAGCCTCGAGGTACCACCCGTCGCGATGCGCGTCCAATCTATCATCCCGGTGCTTATAGTCTCGTCGGATAAGGGCATCTTGGGCAAGAGCAGCACGAGCGCGACCACGGCAGCCCCGGCCACGACCGCGGGACGGCCGGGACCGTCGGGCCCGGAGTTACTCGCCGAGAGGAAGAGTCCGACGGCGCAGACCAGGAAGACGGCGAAGAAGGGCCCTGCCCCATCCTCGAAGCTGATCGTCGAGAGCACGCCTATTGTGAGCCCGAGGACGACCACGGAGATTACGGGGCTCTCCTCGTAGAGGGTGGCCGACGTGGCGAAGGCCACCAGGATCATGACCACGGGAATGAGCACGACGAAGAGCCCAGGGGCGAGATCGTAGGGTATCGGCTGGGCGTACATTGTGTTCGCCGCTCTGTAGACGTCGGCCCCCACGACCCTGAAGAGATCCCGCCAACCCGAGACCGAGAAGAGATCCGTCCCGTAGACGGCGGCCACCGTGTAGACGACTATCGCAGGGAAGAGAAGGACGAAGCGCCACCGGCCCGCCGAGCCGACGAGCGCGGCCACCGCGGCGGCGAGGAGCAGGGGTAAGAAGGCCTTGTGACCGGCTATGATCGCGACCACCGAGAGCGCGCCGAAACCCCCGTCGGAGCCGTCGTAGGTATCGCCCGTGAACAGGATGCTGAAGGCACCGCCGGTCGCCAGAGCTGCCCCGTAGAGCCACCACCTCGTCCCGGCTCCGCTCACCGCAGTACCTCGGCCCTCCGCGCGCCCGAGAGC
>CADDZK010000121.1 GCA_902812425.1 Actinomycetota bacterium | reverse complement strand
TCTCCAGAGTGTCCCTGCCTTCGCCGAGTCTCGTGCGGTTGTGGTCCACCGCGTAGCCGGCGAGCCCCTTCGGGGCCTCGCGCGAGGCCCCGACTTCAACGTGAGAGAGAGGCGCGACGCGCCGGGCATCCAGGAACCGGGTGATCCGCTGTCCGGATGGCTCACTGAACAGGAACAAGACGATGCCCCGCCTCCCCGCCGCCCGTCACCCGAACACCCTCTCCAGACGGTCACCGATACGCTGCCAGTGCGAGCCGTGCCAGAAGACGCGTCCGCACCCCTGACAGAGGAAGAACGTTTCGTGATCCCTGACCACGCCCTGCGGGACGCGGCCCGCGACGACCTCGCGGGAGACGGTGTCCAGCTCCCCGTTGCACTCCATGCAGCGGCTCTGGCGCCTGACGAGCCCGAAGTGTTCGACCACGAGCCTGAGCTGGTCTTCGAGCGGGAGGTGCGGCACCCTCAGAAAGCCGACGCTCCCGTCGCGTACCGGTTTGCGTTCGAGGAAGCCTCCATCGCTCGTCAGGAGCACGCGCGACTCTTCGAGCGCCTTGCGGGTGAGGGTAGCGTCAGAGATGTCCGTCCCTTCGCTGGCGTAGTAGGCGTTGTATCCGGCGGCGCGTAGCCACTTCGCGAGCCCGCCGAGCATCGCGTCGCAGAGAAAGCGCACGCTAGTCTCCCGAGGAGCCAAAGCCTCCCTCTCCACGGCCGTCGGAGGAGGACTCGAGTAACTCCACCTCGGTGAAGAGCGCTGTAGCTGCCTGAACGAGGACGAGCTGTGCGATCCTGATTCCCACCTCGACCCTGAAGGTCTCCCTGCGATCGTGGTTTATGAGGGGGACCTGTATCTCACCGCGGTATCCCGAGTCTATGAGCCCCGGCGTGTTGACGAGGGAGATCCCGTGCCTCACAGCGAGGCCGCTGCGCGGAAGCACGAGCCCGGCATACCCCGCGGGGATGGCGACCGAGATCCCGGTCCGCACCAGCGCACGACCGCCTGGCGGAAGCTCTACCTCTTCGACCGAACGGAGATCGTAGCCGGCGTCCCCCGCGTGGGCGCGCTCTGGCATCACCGCCCCGGCAACGAGGCGGCGAAAGGGCACCTGCAGTAGTCTCCCTGAGTCCATCGCGAGCATAGTATCACCGGGAGGTTTCGGGCTTCAGGCATCAGCCGTCAGGCAAGGGTTTTGTCTCGACGTGAGTCTTGCGCCACAGCGTATCACCCGGGCTACCTGATGCCTGACTCCCGAAGCCTGAAACCTTTCACAACCTGCTATCCTTAGCTTATGAGCGAGAAGAGAGAGCGATACCTCGTAACCTCGGCTCTGCCCTACGCTAACGGGCCTCTGCACGTCGGGCAGATCGTGGGGGCTTACCTGCCTGCGGACGCCTTCGTGCGCTATCTGCGCGCCAGGGGTGAGGACGTGGTCTACGTCTGCGGCACGGACGAGCACGGCGTCCCCATTACCCTCACGGCGGAGCGCGAGGGTAAGGACCCTCAGGAGGTCGTCGACTACTGGTGGGCCCACATGAAAGAGACCTTCGAGCGCTTCGACATCTCCTTCGATAACTTCTCGCGCACCTCGACGCCCCTACACGCGAAGAACACCCAGCTCTTCTACCGCAAGCTCAAGGAGGGCGGCTACATCTCGGAGGCCGAGAGCAAGCAGATGTACAGCCCTACTGAGGGACGCTTCCTGCCAGACCGCTACGTCGAGGGGACGTGTCCCGTGTGCGGCTATAAGGAGGCCAGGGGCGACCAGTGCGACAATTGCGGCTCGTGGTACGAGGCTTACGAGCTCATAGAGCCCCACTCCAAGGTCACGGGCGGACCCGTCGAAGTCAGGGAGACGACGCACCTGTACCTGGATCTCCCGAAATTCTCCGACCGCCTGAGAGAGTACGTCGCCGGACAGGAGCACTGGCGTACCTCGGTCAAGAACTTCATCCTCGGCATCATAGACGGGGGCCTCGAGAGGCGGCCCATAACCCGAGACATCCAGTGGGGAGTCCCGATCCCCGAACCGGGTTTCGAGGACAAGCGCTTCTACGTGTGGTTCGACGCCTGCATCGGCTACGTCTCATCGACGATGGAGTGGGCCGAGAACGTCGGCGAACCCGACCGCTGGCGCGAGTACTGGCAGGAGCCCGAGACGAAGCTCATCCACTTTATCGGGAAGGACAACACGGTCTTCCACACCCTGATCTGGCCCGCCCAGCTCATGGGCACCGCGGAGGACGGCGAGGAGCCCTTCATCCTCCCCTACGACGTGCCGGCCAACGAGTTCATGAACCTCGAGGTCGTCGTCGACGGGGAGCGGCGCGCGATGCAGATGTCGACGAGCCGCAACCTGGCTGTGTGGCTGCACGAGGCCCTCGACCGCTTTCCGGCGGACCCTCTGCGTTTCTATCTCGCCTCGAACCTGCCAGAGACGGGCGACGTCGTGTTCTCCTGGCGCGAGTTCCAGAGCAGGGTGAACTCGGACCTGATCGGCAACCTCGGCAACTATATAAACCGCGTCCTCTCCTTTACCGAGAGATATTTCGACGGTGAGATCCCTCGTCCCGAGGAGCTGCCCGAAGACGCCCTCGCGGTCCTCGAGGACATGAGGGAACTCGAGTCGCGCTACGAGACGAAGATGCTCGCCCCGAGGCCACGAGAGGCTCTCGGAGAGCTACTGGCGATGGGCAGGCGCGCCAACCGTTTCTTCGACGCCTCGGCCCCGTGGAAAACACGCAAGGAGGACCCCGAGCAGACCCGCGTCACGCTGTACGTCTGCTCGGTCCTGCTCGGCTCCCTCGCCTACCACGCGGCCCCTTACGTACCCGAGGCTGTCGAACGACTGCAGGAGTTCTTCGACGGCCCCATCGTCCGCGTCTCGGACCTCGATGAGTTGCCGAAGGGCTACCGCGTCACCGGTGCAAGACCTTTGTTCCGCAGGATCGAGGACGATGAAGTAGCCGCAGCCGAGGGACAACTCTCCCGGGCCGTCCGCGGCGAGGTGGTCTAGGCGGCCGCAGAAAGACCCTGACTCTACTCGGTCTCGTAACCTTCCTCTCTCCAGGCGTTCAGGCCGCCCTTCAGGTTGGCCACGTTCGTGTAGCCCATATCCATGAGGCTCTTCGCGGCGAGAGAGCCCCGGCCTCCTGCGCCGCAATGGGTGACGATGCGGGCGCCCCTGTCGGGTAGCTGCTCGGGTGCCTGATCCTCCAGCATCCCGCGCGGTATGAGCTTCGCCTGCGGTATGTGCTCCTCTTCGTACTCGTCGGGCTCGCGCACGTCGACTATGGTGATGTCCTCACCGCCCAGAAGCGCCTCGTGCACAGCTTCAACGTCAGCCTGCTCCGTCTCGGACTTTGCCTCGGCTACAAGTTCTTCGTAGCTCTTCTCCACAGCGCCCCCCTCATCCCCCTACGCTTTGCGGTATCTGGTCGACACGGTGTAGGTGCCGTCGGGGAGCTCTCCCAGTTCGTAGTCGCCGAAGAGGATGGGGTCGAGGGTGCGCAGGCACAGGAAGATGCGCAACGCCAGGTTGCGGATCTCGCTCTCCGCGTGCGCGTCGGCCCGCATCTCGATGATGTGCCTCAGGGCGCGTACGTTCCCCGTGAAGACCATCGGGGCCTCCGTCTCGTTCGGCAAGAGGGAACGCGCGGTCTGCTGCACTTTTTTTCTGGCGTCGGTCTTGTGGTCGGCGGTGAGCATACTCGCCCCGCCCTCCTGACGGTCTAGCAGGCGCTCTGCCATCTCTTCGTACCCCGCGGCCGCCCTGTCGGCCCGCTCCTCGAAGAGCCTGTGCAACTCTTCGTCCTCCTGGTACTCGGGACGCTCGACGAAGCGGAGCACTGCGCCGGAGACGTAGCGCTGACTGATCTGGGAGAAACCAACGCCGGCCCTGTGTCTTACCAGCTCGTGGGTGACGCTGCGGCTTATGCCGTAGAGCAGGAAGCTGAAGCTCGCGTGTTCGAGTACCGAGCCGTGCCCCGCCGAGGTCAGCCGCTCGATGTACGCGGCGGCGTTCTCGTTCGTCGTCCGGCGCGGACCGAAGCTCGCATAACATACCTGGCCCGCCGTCTTGCAGAGCTGGGTGGAATCCGGCAGCTCGGTAGGGTCGTCGATGTACTCGGGGAAGCGGAGGCCGGGATCGAAGCCCTTCAGGAACCCCTTAAGCCCGGCGACGTTGGTCTGCGGCCTCGCCAGCACGACGACGCCGGGTCGTTTGAGATAGGGAGTTCCTGCCTCCGTATGATGTACCGGCGAGTGGATGGCGGGGAAGCCGTCCGTAACCGTCCCACCCAACTCCTCGAACAGTCGCTGCGTCCGCCCTGTGTTACGCTCCGTGGTCTCCATGGGCTCCCTTCTCCGTTATACTGCTAAAGAGCAGGTTAGCCCATTCGGCGCGTCTCTACACCGCCTTTTTTACACGGCCTCCGAGAGGGCGCGGCGCAGGGTGCTCGCGTAGCGGCCCGTGCGGATAGTCCTGAGAGCCTTGATCTCGACCTGACGGGCCCTCTCCTGGGAGATGCCGAGCTCCTCCGAGACCTCGCGCAGGGTGCGAGTATCGCTGCCGTCGAGGCCGTGACGCATCTCGATGATCCTGGCCTCGCGCTCGGGCAGAGACCTCACGGCCTCGACGAGCGCGAGCTCCCACTGGCCGACCTCGACGCGGGCGTAGTCGTCGCCGGAGCGCTCGTCGGGGAGCAGCTCGCCCATCTCGGCGCCTTCATCCGTGTTGAGCCTGGCGTTGATACTCGATATCGGCTGCCCGACCTCGCGCAACCTCCTGGCCTCCTCGGGCTTTACGCCGAGCCTCTCGACGACCTCCTCCTCGGTCGCGTCGCGGCCCAGCTCGATGCTCAAAGAGTTCTCGGCGCGGCGCAGGCGGTAGATGGCGTCGACGACGTGCGCCGGCAGCCTGACGGTGCGGGCGTGATCGGCGACGGCGCGGGTGACGGCCTGACGGATCCACCACGTCGCGTAGGTAGAGAAGCGGTTGCCCATCTCGGGGTCGAACTTCTCGACGGCCCGGATCAGACCAGCGTTCCCCTCCTGGATGAGGTCCTCGAAGAGGACGCCGCGCCCCCTGTACTTTTTGGCGATGGAGATGACGAGCCTGAGGTTGGACTCGATGAGCTTCTGACGGGCCTTCCCGTCCCCCCCGCGCGCGCGCCGCGCGAGATCCTTCTCCTCATCAGCGTCGAGCAGCCTGCTACCTCGCACCCTGCCCAGATACTGCGTGAGAACGTCCTGTGCCTCCATCATCGCTTCTCCCCTCTCTGCCAGCTTTTCAGAGCTGTACTTCCGCCGACCGGCGCCCTCACGCCGCCGGGTACGACCCCCCGACCCGAGGGCCTCCGTGCGTCACGAAACGGTCCAGGATGCGCCCGTCCAAACTCGACGTGACCCGCCACTTCCGTCCGCACGAGCACTCGAGCTCGAGACGCCGCCGCTCGCCCGCCTCGGACATGGCCGTCTCCTTGAGGGAGCGCAGACAGCACGCCGGCAACGACCACACGTAGATCTCCCGCTCGGGCTCGCCGACGGGGACGAGCGCGGTGTCCGGCCTGAGTGCGCTCTTTCTCTTGCGTCCGCGAGCTGTTTCTCCGCCCACCTTCTCTCCCCTCTAACCCACGTTCCTTGCGGCCTGGAAGAGCTTGAGGAGCCGGCCGAAGTCCCGCCTGAACTCCCGTATGACGCCGGAACCACCGGCAGAGACCCGGCCCAGCCTGACCTCGCGCGCCACCTCCTCGCGATGCAGCCTCGATATCTTGAGCTCCTCTATGCCGTACATCCCGAAAACCTCTCTTCCTCCGCGTTCTTCTTAGGCCGCGCCTCTACGCTCTTCGCGCTCCGTGAAGGCGTCCTCCTCCGGCCCCACGGGCAACGCCTCCCGCCACATCGCGCCGCAGGCCGGACACTCGAACGAGCGGTCGTCGCCCCGCGCGCTACGCCGACAACAGGAAGGGAGATCTTCCTCGTAGAGAACCTCCCCACCGAGGGCGGCCATCCAGACGGAGCCACCCACTACGCGGCCCTGCCCGAGAGACGCCCGATCCACTCGCTCGCCTCCTCGCGGGTGAGCTCCCCGACGGGCTTGCCGACCATCTCCTCGAAACGGCCTATGCCGTCCTCGACGACGTCCGAGATGAGCGCCTCCAGGTAGTTGAGCTGCTTACGTGTAGCAGGTAGCTCGCCCCTGCCTTCCTCGTGCTTGGCCTGCCGACCGTCACGCTCCTCAGAAGACTCGACGACCTCTTCCTCGCCGGGTCCTCCGAGCTCCTCGAAGGCGGTCACGCCGACGTTTATGGCGTCCCGAAGAGCCCTGGCCTTGGCCCTCGTCTCTGCCATACGGATCAGGTGCGGAGCGATGGCCCGGTTGACGTTCTGCGGAGAGGCGTCGCCTATCCCCGCGAACTTGCCCTCCTCGGTCCTGATGACCGCCTTGACGATCGCAACCTCGCCGTTCTCCTTCGCAGGAACCTGCAAGAGCTCCGTCTCGATGCTCCTCAAGCCCCTGCTGTGCGCCTCCTCTAGAAGCCCCGCATAGAGCACGAACCTCTTGCCCTGGCGCTCGATCATGTACTCTTCCCTCACAGCTGAACCTCCTCCGACATAATGCCGGTAACGCTATCTTCACTGAATCCGGTGAGGATGTGGTCAAAAATAAACATTAGGTAACCCGCTCGTAGGTATACTGGCGTCCGCCTGGGGCGGCTGTCTCTGTGCGGCGGTGGATCAGGCCGAGCTTCGCAAGCCTGGTCGCCCTGTTGTTGCAGGCTGTATGGTTGAGCCCGAGCCTAGCCGCGAGGGCGGCGTTGGTGATGGAGCCAGCGTCGTAGATCGCCTGCAGGGTCTCGACCAGATGGTCTGGCACCTTGCCGACTATTCCGGGCTCGGCCCCGATCTCATCTACCCTGATCATGGCCAGCGACCGCTGCCTCAGAGAGGCCTCGACGTTCTCGAGGAGATCCCTGTCCTCCTCGACCAGGACCAGATGCCTGTCCCCATACTCGCCACTCGCAGACCTCGAAGCCAGTATCCCCAGAGCCTCGTCCGCGAACGAGTAGTCCATGAGCTCGACGCCCCGCGTGTCCACGTAAAGTATGCCGCCCTTGGGTAACTCCTCTAGCGCCGCTTCGAGCGCCTCACGCACAGCACGGCCCGTCCTGCGGGTCACCATCAGCTTGCCCCCGAAGTCGCCTCCGGCAACCTCGAAGACCCTGTGCGCCCGCTCCTCAATCACCGGAGCTGTCCTCACTGTCGTCAGTGAAATCATATGAGAAGATTGTACCGGCTCCCTGTAGATAAGTCAACGGCATAATGGTCTCTATTTTGCCCTCATTTGGAGGATTTTTCCTGTGGGGTACGTGGCAGGGAGACGCGGACAAAAGTACCAGGGAATTCCGGTACATTTCGGGAGTTTTTGCGGTCCTTATAGACGGTGATACGGCCTGAGCCCGAGCGTATCGAGAGCGAGCCGCCGGCGCGGGCTGCGATCCCTGCTACGAGGGCGAGGCCGCCTCCGCGTCCGATCTCCCCCGTCGCGGAGACGCCCATCTCGAGTGCGTGACGCAGGGCATCGTTGTCCGTGGTCGTGAATTCTGCGTACTTCGGGTTACGTGAGAGCGTCTCGCGCACGCCGACCCCGCCGTCGGCTATCGCTATGAGGACCTCTTCGCCGCGGCGGCGGGATCCGCTGACGATGTGGTGGTAGGCCTGGACGGCGGCGTAGGCCCCGAAAGAGGAGACGCCGTGCTCGGCCGCGTTCGCGCACACCTCCGACAGGGTAGAGCAGATGGCGACACGTTCTCGTAAGCGGTAGCCCTGGTTCTCCAGGATCTCGGAGATCCTCTCGATGATCCCCGGTATCTCCTCCTCCGCGTGGAAGTTGATCAACTCCTGCAGCGTCCCTGGGTTGTGTCGCCTGCGCTCCTCGAGAGAGGCCACGTCGGCGTTGGTCCGCACCCGCTCTCCGAACGACCTAAAGAAGTTCATCCGCTCCAGGTAGGCTGGCACGTCGCGTCCGGCGAGCGCCAGGTCGACCACGTCGCAGCGCGCGCTAAGGTACTCGAGCAACGCGGCCAGCCCGCAGAGCCCTGCCGGCTCGACGAACTCGACCGAGCGCAAGTCGACGATCACAGGCTCTCCATCCACGCGCGTCGCAGCGGCGAACGCAGGGTCGAGACTGCCCATGGTAAGCACCCCGCTCATCGCCCCCCGGCTGCGGACGTTCAGCTTTAACTGCGTCTTCATCAGCCTTATTGTAGTCGGTTAGGACCGGATAGCGAGCGGAGTGTCGCGTGAGAGGTCTCCTAAGTCCGGCACTGTTATCGAAACGTTATCGAAACGCAGGGGAAGCGTTACACCATCGTCGCCTTCTCGTAACGCCGGTGTCATATAGTGGTCCCATAACGCTGGAGGGGCCGGGCGGTATGACGAGAGGAGAAGGTCATGCGTTTGGCGGCTTTGGCTCTGACGGTGGCGGCGATTTTCGTTTCGTTCTCTACGGCAGCGGCGTTCGCGGTGACGGCGGGGTGTGTTGTCGGCAAGCCTTGCTACGGGACCAGGATAGACGACCGCCTCACGGGGACGGGCGGGGACGATGAGATCCTGGCCCTGGGAGGCCGGGACTTCGTAGACGCCAGCGGCGGCTCCGACGTAGTGCACGGCGGTTCCGGGGCCGACGGGGACGAATATGTTGCGGGAGGTCTCTACGGTGATTCTCCTGGGATGTCCGTCAACAGCGGCAGGGACGGGGACGACAGGATCTACGGCGGAGAAGGCCGCGACACCCTCTACGGTTTCGGCGGCTCCGACCTGCTCGGCGGCGGCGGCGGCACCGACTACATCTTCGCCGAGGAGTACCGTAGTAGGCTCGGCTACCCCGGTGTTGCGCGGTCCAAGAACCCTGGTGTCGACAGCGTGAGCGGTGGCGGTGGCGGGGATCACATCGAGGCCGTAGACGGCCACAGGGACGTCATCGACTGCGGCAGTGGCAAGGACGCCGTGTGGTTCGACAAGGGACTCGATACGGTCTCTGCCGACTGCGAGCTCAGGAACATCATTCACTCCGGCGGGTAAGAAGAGCGGTTTCTGCTCCTACGGCCTCTGATCTTCGCGCCTGCGCTCGTAGAAGAGCTCGGTGTAGCGGCGGTTGTCGTAGCGACTCAGGATGCTGCCGTCTCCGACCTGCTTGAAGCCGTTCTTCTCGAAGACGCGCTGCATGCGGTCGTTGTGGGCAAGGGTCGAGCCACGGACGACCCCGAGGCCCAAAGTGTCGAAGACGTAGTCGAGGAGGAGAGTAACGGCCTCGGTGGCGTAGCCTCTGCCGCGCAGGTTTCCTGGCCCTATCTTTATCCCCAGTTCGCAGCCGTCACGGCGGAAGTCGTAGAGGGTCGCCATGCCGATAGGCTCGCCCGAGGCCTCTATGATAAAAGTCTTCACGGTCGGGTCCTCCCAGCGAGCCAGGTAGTCGCGGCGGGCCGCAGAGAGGGAGATAGAGATCGGTGAGCGTCCGTTCCAGGCGGCGAGCTCGGGGTCCCGGTCCCACGAGTAGACCACCTCCACGTCGGACTCCTGTGGCGGTCTGAGGGTTACGGATTCCCCCTGCAAGGCTTCAAGTTCTTCTGCGTGTATGGCGGCTCCTCTCTTCAAAACCAGAATGTTACACCCGCCGTCTACCAGAGGCATACTTTCGGGTTGGCTCATATTCGTTAGAATAACCCGAAGCAGACGATCGGGAGCGTCATTGAGCGGTACGGTTGGGGAGCTCTTCGGGGGCTCCGGCAGAAGAGTTCGGGACGTGATCTGGGGGGACGTCTCCGTAGATCGAGCGGTGAAGGCCCTGCTCGAGACCGGCGCGATGCAGCGTCTGAAGGGCATGAACCAGCTCGGATTCACCTTCGGGGCCTTCCCGAGAGCCCGCCATACGCGCCTGGATCATGCGGTCGGCGTCTACCACCTCGCGGGGCTGACGCTGAAGCGGATCACGGAGTCGGGCGCTTACCTCGAGGACCGCGAGGTAAGGGGCGCCCTGGCCGCGGCGCTGCTGCTCGACGCTGGCAGATACCCGTACTCCGCTTCCATAGAAGGGATCAAGCTGCCAGGTGCGCCCACCCTCAAGGAGTTGAGCCGGCGCTGGATCGAACACACCGAGGTGGCGAAGATCCTGCGTAGCGAGTGGGACCTCGAACCCCACAACGTCTTCCGGCTGGTCTCACGCGGGGATACGCCGCCGCACAGTCTGACGCCCACAGAACACCTCCTGCGGGATATCCTCTTCGGCTCCCTGAACGTGGATGGCCTGGACCGCCTGATCCGTGACGCCAGGGGAGCGAGGGTCCCCTACGGCCTGGTCGAAGTGGAGTCCCTCATAGGACGGCTCAGGATCGTGGGCCAGGAGAACAGGGCGGTGCTGGCGCTGGACGAAGACGGGGTCGGCACGCTGCAATCCCTGGTCTTCTCCCGCTACCTGGTTCACTACAACGTCTACGGCCACCACGCCCTGCGTATCCCGACCGTAATGTTCCTCAGGGCCGTCCAGGACGCCATCCAGGCAGGCACCATGACCTTCGACGAGCTCTCCGAGAAGGACGATGCCGGAGCCTTCGTCCTTCTGGAGGACTCGGCCGAGCCCGAGAGCTCCACGGCCACCCTCATGAAACGCCTCGCCGAGCGCAGGCCATACCATCTCGCCCTCGAGTTCGACGAGCGCCACCCTAGCTACTCCTCCCTGATCCGGCTCCGCGACGACGCCTCCTGGCGCCGCCGCGTTGAAGAGGCCTGGTCCCGCTATCTCACCCGCTACCGCAAGGGCGTCGCAGGTCCCTTCGACATCCTCATAGACC
>CADDZK010000120.1 GCA_902812425.1 Actinomycetota bacterium | reverse complement strand
ATCAGCGACGCCTTCTTCGCCGTCGATAGGGAGTGGCATTTCACCTACGTCAACAAAAAGGCGGAGGAGCTCTGGGGCCGCTCAAGGGAGGAGCTGCTCGGCAAGAGCATCTGGGATGAGTTCCCCGAGGTGGTCGGCTCCGAGTCCCGCCGTGAGATCGAGCGGGCTATGGAAGAAGGCGTCACCACAGAGTTCGAGGCCATCTCCCCTGTGATCGGCACCTGGGTAGCTGGAAGGGCCTACCCTTCTCGGGAAGGGCTGTCGGTGTACTTCCAGGACGTGTCCGAGCGCAAACAGGTGGAGGAAGAGATGCGGCGGAGCGCGGAAGTGCAGCGCTTTCTCGCCGAGGCGAGCGACGTGCTCGCCTCCTCTCTGGACTACCGGGAGACCCTCGCGAGCGTCGCCCGCCTCGCAGTACCTGTCCTCGCCGACTGGTGCGCCGTCGACATACTAGAAGAAGATGGCACTATCGAGAGGGTGGCGGTGGAGCATCCAGACCCCGAGAAGATCGAGCTGGCCTACGAGATCGAACGGCGCTACCCGCCAGATCCCGACGCCCCAGGAGGGCTGCACCGCGTGCTGAGGACCGGCGAGCCCGAGATGATGGCCGAGATACCCGAAGGGCTTGTAGAGCAGACGGCCCGCGACGAGTACCACAGGGAGCTGCTCAGGAAGCTGGACTTGCGCTCCTACGTGGTAGTGCCGCTCGTCGCACGGGGCCATACGCTCGGGGCTATCAGCTTCGTTCTGGCGGAGTCGGGGCGGCACTACAGTGGGGCCGACCTTCAGTTAGCTGAGGAGCTTGCCCGACGCGCCGCCCTTGCTGTAGACAACGCAAGGCTCTACGCAGACGCACAGAGGGAGATAGCCGAGCGCAGGCGGGCCCAGGACGAGTTGCGGGGCTCCAGGGACCAACTCGAGGCCATTTTGCGGGGGGCCGCTGACGGCATAACCGCCCAGGACACAGGCGGAAAGATAATCTACGCCAACGAGACGGCAGCCCGTATGTGCGGCTTCCCCTCTGCCAGGGATCTGGTGGAGGCGCCGCTAGACGAGATGATGGCCAGGTTCGAGCTCCTGGATCAAGAGGGGAATCCTCTACCAGCCCAGAGGCTTCCTGGGCGCAGGGCTCTCGCAGGCGAGGAGGGTGCCGAGGAGGCATTGCGCTTCCGCATTCGGGAGACCGGCGAAGAGCGATGGACCATAGTCAAGGCTATGCCCATCTTTGGGGAGCAGGGACAAGTTCGGATGGCGGTCAACATCTTCCGCGACATAACCGAGAGCAAGCGGGCAGAGGAGGCGCTGCGCGAGATCCGGGAGGCAGAGCGCAAGCGCATAGCTCGTGATCTGCACGACGGCGTCCTTCAGGATCTCTCCTACACCACGGCGGCTATGGGACTGATCATGCTCCAAGCCGAGGACGCTGAGCTGAAGACGCAGCTACAGGCGGTGGTTGCCGCAGTACGGCGTGGTGCGCAGGGTCTACGCGAGGTGGTCAATGAGCTGCGTCTCGAAGACTCAGAAGGCCGCCCCTTCCCCGAGATAGTCGAGGCTCTGGTGAGGCGGAGCCGGACGATGGCCAGGGGCATCGAGATAAGCCTTGAGGTAGGAGAGCAGGTTCCCTCTGTTCCGTTGGGAGAGACCGGAACTCAGGTGACGCGCATTATCCAGGAGGCGCTCACCAACGTCCGCAGGCACTCTGGGGCGGAGAGAGTTTCAGTGAGTCTCAAGGTGGATGAGGGCGACCTAATCGCCGAGGTATCTGACGACGGGCGGAGCTTTGGACCGGAGGTCCAGCCTGGCGTGGGTCTGAACAGCATGAGAGAACGCGCTGCGCTCATCAGAGGCGAACTGGAGATCGAGAGCGAAGCAGGGCGAGGCACGAGCGTGCGGGTGCGGGTCCCACTGCCCGAGGGTGTACAGCGGTGACGAGAGAAGCCCGGACAACGCCTATCCGCGTCATGCTCGTCGAGGATCATCCTGAGTTCAGGGATCTCATGGAGGCTCTGTTGAGCATGCAGCCAGACGTCAAGATTGTAGCGCAGGCCGGTTCTCTCTCCGAAGCTCGCGCTCATGCCGCAAGGTTTGAATTTGACGTGGCGGTCTTGGATCTGGGGCTGCCTGATGGGAGCGGAGCGGACCTGATCGCCGATTTGCGCCGGGCTAATCCCGATTTGCGAGTGCTGATCTTGAGCGCTAGTCTCGAGGTTGTGGGCATCGAGAAGGCGACACGCCTGGGTGCCAACGAGATAATGGACAAACTCGCCCCCCTCGATGAAGTCCTCGACACGATAAGGCGTCTGGGGAGTGCGTGAGCGCTTCGGAAACGTTCTCGTACGTCGTGACCATTTGAGCATGTACGCAATACTTTGGAGGTCCCGGCCCATAATGGGTAGGGAGAGCGAGTTCGAGCGTGCCTACGGCCCCGCCGGAGCACCGCTGTTCCGGCAAGGCTAGCCTGGCACGGAACAGCTCCGGCGCTGCGACCGATTACTATTTGCCTCACACAAGTAAGCTTTGGATTCGGCCCACTGCCGGAAGGGTAGAATGGCACGGAAGACGGTTCGCAGCCGGAACCATTGCGGCGGATTGGCCCAGGGTCCCGCAAGCGACCGCGGCGACCGAGAGGGTTGCAGATGGGACTTTACAAAGGGCCGTCTTGGTGGGAGAGGACGAGATTACCTGTCCGATTTCGCCATCGCGTGCGCTCGGGCGGCCTCCGCCTCAGGGGCGGATGGCTGCAGATCCTGCAGACTGCAGTAGCTGCGTGCGTGGCATGGTTTCTGGCCGTCTTGCTCCTTGGAATCGATAGGCCCACGTTCGCTCCGATAGCGGCTGTCATTTCGCTGGGATTGGCTGTGGGCGAGCGCGGACGGCGGGCGGTCGAGCTGACACTCGGGGTAGCCTTCGGGATACTACTCGCCGATCTCCTCGTCTCTCTCCTCGGGGTTGGGGCTGTGCAGGCCGGTATCGTAGTGGCCCTGGCGATGACGGTCGCCGCATTCCTGGGAAGCCAGGAGACCGGCGTAACGGAGGCCGCCATCTCGGCGATGATTATCATGATCACCTTCCGATCTTCTGAGGCCGGATTGCCGCTCGACCGCTTTCTGGAGGCGCTCATCGGCGGCGGCACAGCCTTGCTGATCAATGCATTGCTCCCCGTGAACCCCGAGCGGATGGTCGCAGAGGCTGCGTACCCCGTCTTCGACGAGTCGGTCAACGTGCTCAAGGATCTGGCGGACGCGCTTGATGAAGGGGATGCGCGGCGCGTCCAGGTAGCTTACCTGAAAGCCCAGGAGATCGACGCGCGGGTAAGCGGGCTGAAGGAAGCGGTCGCAGCGGGCCGTGAGACCGCACGGCTCGCTCCGCCCCGACGACGAAGCCTCGGGCACCTCGAACTCTACGCCGCTGCAGCCGACCAGATAGACCTGACCGTTCGCGACTTACGGGCGCTCGCCCGCGCTTCGCTCGCCGTGGTGCAGCCGGGCAGTTCCGTACCGGAGCGCCTCTCCAGCGCAATCCGTGGCCTGGCACGGGCGACCGAGTCCCTGGGCATTTACTTGGAAACATCAGATGCCCCTGACGATACGCGCACGTTCGCACTCGAAGCCGCGAGAGAGGCCACAACGCTGCTTGAGGAGTACGAAGACCTTGCAAGAAATCTGGCGGTCAACGCGGTCGTCGATCAGATCCACTCGTCGGCCGTGGATCTCCTGCGCAGCACCGGCATGGATCGAGGAACGGCCCTGCAAGCCCTGTGGGAGGTCACGGGGCGTACCTCCGCAGGCTAGGAGGCACCGCTTCGTCGCCACGATAGGTAAGGAGCTGGATGTCGAGGTAGCGTTGGTCTAGCAGTCAGGCGATCACGCTTTTCTGGGTGTGCCTGTTACACCCAGCGCCGAACCCGCGTCTTATAGGCCAGGTACTCCTCTCCGAAGGTGCGTTCCAGGTAACGTTTCTCGCGCCCTATCACATCGCGCTGGATCACGTACACCACCACCGGCAACGGCAAGATCGCCCAAAGCGAGTTTCGTAGTATCGCTATCCCGGCGTAGAGCATCGCCAGTCCCAAATATCCTGGGTTGCGGGTGTAGCGGAAGGGTCCGTCTGTAACCAGGCGCGGAACGGGCTTGTCGGTGCGGATGGGCGTACCAGCCTTCTCGATGGTTCGCATGAACCATCCCCCCACCAACCAGCTGCCGCCGAAGAGTGCCCATCCCAGAGGACGTCTCACCCTGCGCGGCAAGAAGGGAACGTGCAGGCGCCTGTCGAGCACCAACCCTTCGGCCAGGGGCAGCAAGTAGATCAAAGGTGGGGGTACGCGGATGCCGGGGTTGTCCTGGTTGTTGGTCATGCGTGTTCCTCTTCCTCTGGGATCGTCTGACCATCCTAGACCATTCAGCTGAGTGTGTGAAAGGTCGATTCTCCGAGCTTCCAGGAGCAGATGAGGAAAGATCACTCTTTTGGGGGATGCCAGTGTCCTCCCGACCTTGCTACCGTCAGTGTGAACGCTCCAGTGGGGAGCGCGTAGAGAAAGGAGGATCGGTCGATGCCACTGTTCATGGATCACCACAAGGGCGTGGAGGGCCTGACGGCGGAGGCGGTAGCCGACGCCCACAGAAAGGACATGGAAATCCAGGACCACTACGGGGTCAAGTACCATCGCTACTGGTTCAACGAGGAGACCGGCGAAGTGTTCTGCCTTGCAGAAGCTCCGAACAAGGAAGCGGCTGAGGCAGTACATCGCGAGGCGCATGGTCTGGTCGCGGATGAAATCGTGGAGGTCAAGGAAGGTTCATAGCGCCACCCCAGGGGGGCCGGGTCTCTCTTGCTAGCCCCGGCCGCTCCTCTATTCACCGAGCCTTGAGGCGAGGGGTCTTCCTTCGCCTTTGCGGATCTTCCGAATCTCGACGAGATAATCCGAGAGATACCTCATATGGGGGATGCGCTAGGCTCGCCCCCGGGGCATCATGATCGTGGTGGAGAGCGTTGGGCCCGCCGTAGGGAAGCGGGCTAGAAAGGAGGCGACCGATGTTGTTCGTGACGTTGCTCAGCACCAGGCCTGGCAACACCTTCCAAGAGGGGGTGGCTCGACGACTGCAGTGGGACTATCCGGAGGGCGCCAACGTCTTGGCCGAATACTGGCTGGAGACGGAATCTCCCAGGGTGGTCGCGGTGGTAGAGGCAGAGAGCATGGATCCGTTCGGCCAGATAAGGATGGACTGGGGCGACATGTTCGAGATAGAGGTCTTCCCCGCCATGACGGCCGAGCAGGGGCTGGAGATGGCCAGGCAGGCCATGTCCTCCGGGCAAGGGTAGGCCCTTATCTACTTGGGGCCGGAACCCATCGATTGGCTCCGGCCTCTCTTCTTGCCGAATAGTAGCGAGATATAGTCGCCTTTCGAGAACCTATCGGTGACGATGAGCCCACATCTTCGACCACATAATGTGGGGTGCTGCACCCAGACACTCCTCGAGCACAACTCGTACACGCCTTCGCGTCGCTACCGTACTGAGTAGAGAGCCGGAAGCCGAGATATTGCGCGTCTGGTTCCTTTCGCCGGGCGCAACGCCATCGAATATGGGAAACTGCCGCTGCGGTAGGGGGCACGGGGTAAAACATCTGATCGTAAGGGCTGAAAGGAGGGCCAGCGTATGCAGCAGAGCGGCGAGAACAAGGAGGTAAGGCCTCCAGTTCCTCCCTTTGACGAGGAGACTGCACGCCAGAAGGTCAAGGCGGCCCAGGATGCCTGGAACACGCGCGACCCGGAGAAGGTGTCGCTGGCGTATACGACGGATTCGAAGTGGCGTAACCGTGACGAATTCTTCGAGGGACGTGAGGCTATAAAGGAGTTTTTGCGGCGCAAGTGGGCACGCGAACTCGACTACAGGCTAGAGAAGAACCTCTGGTGCTTCACGGGGAACCGCATCGCAGTCAGGTTCGAGTACGAGAGCCACGACGCTGAGGGGCAGTGGTGGAGAAGTCATGGGAATGAGTTGTGGGAGTTCGACGAGAACGGCCTTATGAGGCGACGCGACGCCTCGATCAACGACTACAAGATAGATGAGTCGGAGCGCAAGTTCCGCTGGAGTAGATGAGGTGGCCTGGATGCGTGGCGCCACTTCATCCGGCCATAAGCCAGCGGCCGGATGAAGCGTTACTCCAGCTCGCGGGGACACTCTCTCTGACACCGATTCTCGGGGTACCCGTACCGGGCAAACACAGGCGCGGTCTGCGGGGCGTTAAGGTTCTTTTGTGACCTCGTAGAAGGTTTCACATCCCTCGGGGACTAGTCGATAACCCGCCCTTTTGAAGGAGGGTGCGTTCAATCGCTCTACGCCCGCTGTGGGGAACAGGATATAGACCGGGCCCTTTGCCAGGTACTGTCGCGGCTCCCTCGCCCATCGATCGCTACGCGCCGCCCACCCTCCGGGGGGAAAGACCTCGACGACGTTGATGTCGCGTCGGTGGCCCTCGACGAGCGTCATGTAGCTTAGAAGGCTCCTGTGCTGCAGGACGGTCGCCCCCTGCCTTGTCCTCTGCGCTACGCATTCGATGGTTCGCTGCCCCGCGTAGTCCCGGCTTTGATCGACTTCCTCGTATCTCTTTCCTATTCCGCCGAACGGTACGACGAGCAGGGCCGCCGTAAGGCAGATCAGGACGACCCTACCCGGCGTAGATGGCCCCCTCTGGATAAGGATCTGCGCACCCTCTAGAACGGCTGCCACGCCTGCCGCGACGAAGACGCAGAGGACGAGGTAAGTGGGGATGTAGAAGACGTAGAGATCCCTGATGGCATACTCGAGGGCCCACGCGAGCCATCCAAGGTACAGGAACGCCAGGAGAGCCAGAGCCTGGCGGTCCCTCTGCAGTAGATAGGCTATTCCCACCGACGCCAGTAGCAGCGAAGGCCAAAAGAACTGGTGCGCGAGATAGTCTGTGAGATACTGCTGCATCCTCCCCGCCAACTCCACAGGGGAGTAGGCGAACATCCTGTCCGCGAACCCGACACCCGAGACCAGCGTGATAAAGCTCCCGAGGGTATCGGGAGTTGCCCGGTTGAGCGGCGGGTTCATTGAGGCCCTAATCGGCAGATAGAGGTAAGGGGTGAGGGCGACGAGGAACAGCGCAGCACCCTTCAATGCCAGCCGCACGTTCGTCAGCTTGCTCCTGTCTGTAAGCCCCACGAACAGGGCCCCTGCGGGCAGGAGCAGTCCGCTGGTCAGGTGGTTCGTAAGCGATAGCCCCATCGAGAAGCACGCCAGCAGCAGGTACCTGTCGTCTCTCGTGTCCCTCCAGAGCAGAAGCAAGAAGATCACTAGGACAACGAAGAGGGTATTCAGGGTATAGACCTCGGTTATTACCGCCTGCGACCAGAAGTCCCGGCTGAGCCCGAACACCAGCGCTCCGACGCAGGAGGGCACTACGCGCCTCGTGAGCCTCAGCGAGAGCAGATAGAGTAGCAAGACGGTCGCGGCCGCGTAGACGGCGGAGGAGAGGTTGACCCTGTAAGCGGGGTCCCTAAAAGGGAGGTAGGTGAAGAGATGGCTGACCATCACCCACGTCGGGTAGCCCGTGGTGTGCGGTATGCCGAGCAGTATGGCCTGTGTCTGCAGCACGACCGAGTCAGGGAACTTGGTCGGCCTGTAGTAGAGCACCGTGGGCGCCAGGGTCTTGAGGTAAAAGGCGAAGCTGGTGAGGACCGTAAAAAGGGCTACGGCCCCAACCGGCGACAGTCGCAGACGCCTGGGCTTCGGAGCATCCTTCATGCGTCGCGTTTTACCATCGGAGCTCAAGCGATGTGGGATGTTTCGGAGTGCGGGTTGCCCCCGCGATGATCGCGTCCGAGGGGCATGACGCACGGGCACGTCAGCACGCGTCTCTAACGCGCACAAATGAGCGGCATCTCCCACTCTCAGCGATCTGACGGTCAGGGAGGACATCACCACGTCGTGACTCTGGAGGACTCCCCGGCTCTTCTTCATTCACAGAGATGCCTCCCTCGTAGCGAGGGGTCCCGTCTGCGTGGGGATCTCCTGGCTGATCGTTCGCGGTCGTCTGATAGACTCCATCCGGTACAACAGGGAGCAAAGGGGACAGAGCGATGGTGGACCATCTCGTGTTTTGCACCGTCAAGGCGGAGGCTACGCCCGAGGAGGTCGAGGATCTCCTGTCGTCTATCCGCGCTTTAAAGGACGACGTTCCTAGCGTCGTGGACCTCGCAGCGGGCGAGGACTTCTCGGGCCGCTCGGGGGGATATACCCACGCCCTCTTCGCCCGCTTCGAGGACAGGGCAGGTCTTCAGGAGTACCTCAAGCACCCCGCGCACCTCGCCGTCGTCGAGAAGCTCGACGCGAGGACGGCGGGGCGCATCGTCGTCGACTACGAGTTCTAGATCGATGGAGAGATACGACTACGAAAACATATCAGCGCCGGAGCTGAAGAGGAGGCTCGACGCCGGAGAAGAGCCTGTGCTGCTCGACGTGAGGGAGCCGTGGGAGTTTGAACTGGCCCGCCTGGAGGGTTCAACCCTGATTCCGATGTCCAGGCTGGAGGAGCAATTCTCGGAGCTCGACCCTGCCGCCGAGACGGTCGTGATCTGCCACCACGGCAACCGCAGCGCCTACGTCACCGAGGCACTCAAGCGGGCCGGCTTCGAGAACGTCCTCAACCTCGAAGGCGGCCTCGACGCATACTCCTTCGTGGACGAGTCCGTCCCTAGATACTGAACGAACCTTCCGGAATGAGCGCTGCAGTTCCTGGTGTAGATGGAGCCGCGTGGAGGTGCCGTGTCAGCCACGCACCGACCTCGTGCAAGCGTACGTAGATCGCAAGTAGATCATAGAAGGCGGGACGACGGACTCCGTAGACTACTCCATAGTCAGGGGTTCGTCGGAGAGCGTCGGACGAGATGGCCGCTGGAGGGAGATCTAGCCCCTCTCAAGCACTCTCTCGATGCGGTGGTAGAGGTCGGCCGCGAGTCCTTCGGGCTCCGAGGAGCGCTCGGCGAGCATCTGGGCGACGTGGCTCGTCTCTGTCTCACCCGCTATCTCGAAGGTTAGGACCACGGGCTCCGCGTCCTCGAGGCCGAGCTCCTCGGCGATGGCGCGCCGGACTTCGGACGTTTCGCGGCCTGTACGCTCGGAGATCTCGCGGCTCATGGCATCGGGGTCAAGCTCCTGGCAGACCTCGATGCCGCCTCCCAGGCGCCGCTCCCACCACCACGGGGCGTCTACGCCCGTGAAGCTCTCGTTCACGAGGGCCGTTGCGCCGTCGGCGAGGAGCTGATTCAGGTACTCTGGCACAAGGGATTTATACCAGCCGCCGGCTTCCGCGCGGTGATCCGCTGCTATACAATGCGATGAGGGAAGGATCAGGAGGGAGCCGATGCTTCTTGTAAAGGACTCGATGACGCGCGAGATAGTGACGCTCGCGCCAGATGAGACGGCGAAGACGGCGCTGGCCCTGTGCAGGGAGAGACGCATCAGGCACCTTCCCGTCCTGAATGAGGGTAGGCTCGTCGGGATCGTCTCGGACAGGGACCTGCGCTCGGCGACTCCGGCGTTCGGGGACCCCGAGCGGGCCGAGGCCCTGCAGAGGGTCCTCGTAGAGGACGTGATGGCCCGCGAGGTGGTCAGCGCCCTCCCCGACGATCCCATAGAGCACGCGGCGAATACGATGCGGGAGCACAAGATCGGCTGCCTCCCCGTCGTCGAGGCCGGCGAACTCGTCGGCATTATTACCACCTCCGACGTAATGGACGCGCTGGTCTACCTCATCGGCGCGCACGAGCCGGGGAGCCGCATGGAGATCTCGCTCCCCGACAGGCCCGGCTCCCTGGCCGGCGCGGCCGGCGTCTTCGGGATGTGCGGGATAAACATCGTGAGCGCCGCGATGGGCCCTACGCGCGAGCCCACGCAGGAAGGGGCGCCTATGGAGCGCGTAGTCGTGTTCAGGGTGGACACCATCAACACGGCTGAGGCGGTCGGGTACCTGGAGGAGGCCGGCTACTCGGTTCTCTGGCCGCCAAAGCCATGAGCGGCAGGGCGGCTATCGTCCACGACGTTGCCCTTGAGGACTACGGCTTCGGCGGTGAACACCCTTTCAACCCTCTACGCGTCAGGCTCGCCCTGGAACTCTGCGAGGCCCTCGGGTTGCTCGAAGACTACCCCTTCGTCTCCTCCGAGCCGGCGACGGACGAGGACCTGAGGACCGTCCACAGCCTCACCTACGTGCGCATGGTCCAGAAGGCAGGGTGGGGAGTGGGGGCTCTCTCCGACCTCCGCAGGTACGGTCTCGGAACCCCTGACAACCCCCTCTTCCCCGACATGCACGAAGCCTGCGCCCGCGTGGTCGGGGGTGTGCTCTGCGCGTGCCGGCTCGTGATGGCGGGGGAGGTGGATCACGCGATGTGCATCTCCGGCGGTCTGCATCACGCCCTGCGCTCGGAGGCGAGCGGCTTCTGCGTCTACAACGACGCCGGGGTCGCCATCGCGCGCCTCAAAGAGGAGCATCCAGGCATCCGCGTCGCCTACGTCGATACCGACGCCCACCACGGTGACGGGGTGCAGTGGATGTTCTACAGCGACCCCGACGTCCTGACCGTCTCGATGCACGAGTCGGGGCGCTACCTCTTCCCGGGGACCGGCGAGGTGGCCGAGAGAGGCCGCGACGGCGGCGTCGGATACTCGGTCAACGTGCCGCTCGAGCCCTATACCGACGACTCGTCCTGGGTCTCCTGCTTCGAGGCCGTCGTCCCCGAGGTCCTCCGCGCCTTCTCGCCGGACCTGATCCTCTCCCAGAACGGCTGCGACGGCCATGCCCTCGACCCGCTGACGCACCTCTCGGCGACGACCCGCCTCTACGAGCACATACCCAGAAGG
>CADDZK010000119.1 GCA_902812425.1 Actinomycetota bacterium | reverse complement strand
GTGTACGTGGTCCTCGACGGTGCCGAGGACGCAGAAGCGGTCGACGATGTTGTCGGGGACGAAGTCGGTTGAGGGGTTGCCCGCCTGGCCGTGGTGGCTGTAGTCGTAGCCCTCGCGCGCCTTTATGTAGTCGGTGAGTGCGTGCGGCACATCGCCGTCCTCGCCGTAGCGGGCGACGAGGTCCGCCACGTGGTTGCCCACCATCCCGCCGAACCAGCGGCACTGGTCGCGCTGGTGGGTGAGGTCGTCCCCGACGTAGGCTGGGGCCGCGACGCAGATCTTTACCTCCTTCGGGTCGCGGCCTGCTTCTTTCGCCGCGTCGTGGACGTGCTGCATGGTCCAATCCAGGATCACGGGGTCAGCGAGCTGCAGTATGAAGCCGTCGGCCTTGCGGCCGATGAGGCTCAATGCCTTGGGACCGTAGCCGGCCATCCACACGTCGAGCCTGCCGCTCTCCACCCACGGAATACGGACCTTTACGCCACCGTAGTCGACCTCACGCCCCTCGGCGAGCTCTTTGATTACGTGCATGGCCTCTTCGAGCTGGCGAAGCGTGGTCGGCTTGCGGCCGAGGACCCGCACCACGGAGTCGCCACGTCCTATGCCGCAGATGGTGCGGTTGCCGAACATGTCGTTCAGGGTGGCGAAGGTCGAGGCCGTCACGGAAGGGTCGCGGCTTACGGGGTTGGTCACGAAGGTGCCGACCATGACCCTCTCGGTCGCCGAGAGCATCTGGGAGTGTATTACGTAGGGCTCCTGCCAGAGGATGTGCGAGTCGAAGGTCCAGGCGTACCCGAAGCCGTGGTCCTCCGCCCTCTTCGTCAACTCGATAACCCGGCTCGCGGGCGGGTTCGTCTGAAGCGTAACGCCGAAGTCCATGCCTTCCTCCTAATCCTTCCCCGAGATCGCGGCCACGGCGCCGAGGGCCACCAGGACGCCGCCCGAGACATACCGCTGTCCGCGCCTGAAGGCGGCGCGCTCCATGTTGCGCCGCAGCCAGCTGCCAGCCGTACCCGAGAGCAGGGCATAGAGGCCGTCGGTACACAGGGCGAGGGTAACGAACGTCGCGCCGAGAAGCAGGATCTGGGTCCACGCAGCGCCGCGCGAAGGGTCCACGAACTGGGGCAAAAAGGCGAGGAAGAAGAGCGCGGTCTTCGGGTTGAGGACGTTGACTACTACTCCCTGCGAGTACATGCGTGAGAGACGCTTGGGTCCTGCGGCCACGTCGTCCTCCTCCTCGTCGTCGCCGAAGATCCGCCTGAGCCCGAGCCAGACGAGGTAGGCCGCGCCGAGCCACTTCACGACCGAGAAGGCGACGGCGGAGGAGGCGAGGATCGCGGAGAGCCCGAACGTGGCGAAGGCGATGTGTACCAGCGCACCGGTCTGCACGCCGAGCATGGACACGAGGCCGGCCGTCCTCCCGCCCTCAACGCTGCGCGCGACGATGTAGAGGACGGAGGGTCCCGGAATGATCAGCATCACGAGGGCCGCGGCGACGAAGAGGGCAAAAGTGGACCCGTCAGGCATCGGTGATCCTTACGTAGTCTCCGGCTCGCTGACGGGTTCTGTGGCGCGGCCACCGATCATCGAGAGCGCGAGGTACGCTATAGCCGAAACGCCGAAGGTGAAGAACAGGCCGTAGTTGTAGAGGCTCTCGATAAACGTCGGGTTCTGGAAGACGCCGGCGAAGCCTGGGGTCGTGGCCGCTTTGAAAAAGCCGGGCAGGACGGGGACCACGCCGATCAAGACCGCCGCTATCGCCCGCCAGTTCCAGCCGCCCGAATACGAGTAGCGGCCGTCCAGCTTGTAGAGTTCGACCAGGTCGAGCTGGCGACGACGCACGATCCAGTAGTCTGCGATCATCACGGCACCGATCGCCCCGAGGAGGCTCCCGTAGCCGACGAGCCAGGTGAAGATGTAGGCGCCGACGTTGTTGAAGAGCACCCAGGGGAAAGAGATGATCCCGATCATCGCGGTGATCAGGCCTCCCGTCCTGAATGTGATGTACTTCGGTGCCAGGTTCGAGAAGTCGAACGAGGGCGAGACCACGTTGGCGGCCATGTTCGTCGAGATCTGGGCGATGGCGATGACGATCATCGCCACGATCAAAAGTATCGGCGCGTTCTGCGCCAGTTTCGTGACGAGTTGAACAGGATCCCAGATCGCCTCGCCGAAGACCACGATGGTCGCGGCCGTGACCGCGATCCCTATAAAGGAAAAGGCCGTCATCGTCAGGGGAAGACCGAGAGCCTGTCCGAGGACCTGCGAGCGCTGGGTCTTCGCGTAGCGGGTGAAGTCAGGGATATTGAGGGAGAGCGTGATCCAGTACCCCACGTTCGCCGCCAGAGACGGCCAGAAGAGCGCCCAGAAAGGCGCGTCACCCTGCTGTAGCTTCGCGGAGGTCGCGAACACGTTGCCGATACCGCCGCCCGCGGTGAAGCCCCAGATGAGAAGGACGAGACTGCCCGCGAGAAGGAGCGGGGCCGCAAGGGACTCGAAGATCTTGACCCCCTCGATGCCGCGAAGGATGATCACAAGCTGTATCGCCCAGAACACGAAGAAGGTTATGAACGAGTGCCCTGGGACGTTGCCCCAGCCGTTCCATGCGGCGCTTATGAGCGCGTCGAGGGCGAGGCCCCCGATCCAGGTCTGTATGCCGAACCAGCCGCAGGCGACGAGCGCGCGGGCCATAGCGGCGAAGTTGGCCCCCCTCACGCCGAAGGAGGCCCGGACGAAGACCGGGAAAGGGACGCCGTACTTGGTGCCTGCGTGGGCGTTGAGGAGCATCGGGATGAGGACGAGTACGTTACCTAAAGAGATGGTCAGGAGCGCCTGCCACCAGTTCATCCCCGCCGCCATGAGCCCGGAGGCCAGGGTATAGGTCGTTATGACTATCGCCATCCCGATCCAGAGCGCCGCTATGTTGTAGGTCGTCCACGTCCGCCGCTCGGGGCCGGTCGGCGCGAGGTCCTCGTTGTACAGGGGGGACGTCATGGCACCGGATTTGATCCGCTCCAGCTCGGCCTGGTTGTTTACCGCCAGATCCCTGAACTCTTCTCTCTCCAATATCGCTCCCTTCTTGTAGCAATTCAGCTAGTCAGCACGCTACGGCCTGCGGCCTCCGCTTGTCAGCATTTCAGCTTGGCCCGTGGTCTGAGCCTGCTCCTCAAGAGACAGGTCCTCCCCTGGCAGCCTCTCGAGCGCACGAGCGTCTCACCACGTGCAGCTGACAGGCTGACAGGCTCATCTCGCCCAATCCATCGTCTTGACTGCGAGGCGGTGGAGGGCCTGGACGGAGAGCTCCAGGTCCTCTTCCGGCGTATCCTCGTCTTTGGTGTGGCTGAGTCCCCTGAGGCTCTTGACGAAGAGCATGACCGTAGGCATTAGTGGTGCCATGGACGCGGCGTCGTGCAGGGGGCCGCTCGGCAGGCGGTGCGAAGTCCCTGCGACCTCGTTTACGGCCTCCTCTGCGAGCCCGATGAGTTCTTCGTCGAACAGGATCGGCTCTATCCGCCACAGCCGTTCCCACTCGACGGAGACGTCCTCTTCTGTGGCGATCCTCTCCGTCGCATCATAGGCGGCGTCGAGCATGCTCGCGAGAACCTCGGGGTCGAGGGCGCGCTGGTCGAGGGACATCTCGCACCACCCGTTGAAGGCGGTGACGATGGCGGGGCTGACGTTGACGAAACCAGTCGTGGCGCGCACGTCGTCGCGGCGCCTCGCGTCGTCGCGGAACTCTATGGCAGAGCGCGCCGCCGCTATGAAGGCGTCGCGCCTGACGTCCATGGGCGTCGAGCCCGAGTGGGCGTGCTGGCCCGTGAAGCGCACCGCATGGCGCTCGACGCCGAAGGTGCCGAGCACGACCCCGAGCGGGAGGTCCATCCTCTCGAGGACGGGACCCTGCTCGATGTGCAACTCTAGGTAGGCCGCCGCGTTCTCCAGCTGCTTGTGCGACTCGTTCATCCTGTCGAGTTCGACGCCGTGCTCGGCCAGGGCGTCGGGCAGGGCGACGCCGTCTTTGTCTTTGAGACCACGCACCTCTTCGGGGTCGAGGATGCCGGCGGTGGCGCTGGAGCCGAAGAGGCTGCGGCCGAAGCGGGCTCCCTCCTCGTCGGCCCAGTCGACGAGGCGCAGGGCTACGGGGCGCTGCCGGGGGGCGAGGGCGCGCATGACTTCGAGGGCGCCGACAACGTTCAGGGCGCCGTCGAGCCAGCCGCCGTTGGGAACGGAGTCTATGTGCCCGCCGAGGATGACGGCCTTCTCCGAGTCGCCGGGGGCCGTGGCCCAGACGTTGCCCGCCTCATCGGTCTCTATCTCGGTGATGCCCTCTATCTCTTCAAGCTTTCCCCTGAACCACTCGCGGGCCTTCTCCCACTCCTCCGTCCACGCGACGCGGCGGGCGCCGTCGGGGCCGCCCGTGAGCTCTGCCAGCTCCTTCAGTTCATCGACGGCGCGCCTAGCGTCCACCCCTTCGGTCTGCATCAGCCGACCCTCGCTGACGCGCCGACCTCGGCGAGGGCCTCTTCGAAGGCGTCTGCGGCCTCATCGGCGGCCTCGCGGGTGATGGTGAGGGGGGGCGAGATGCGGATGGCGTTCGCCTTTATGCCGCCCTTGCCGACGAGCACCCCTCGCTCGCGACACGCCTGCAGGAACCTGACGGCCCCCTGCGGGTCAGGTTCCCCGTCGGGACCGAAGATCTCGACGGCGAGCATCAGGCCGCGCCCGCGCACCTCGCCGACGAGCGGGTTGCCCTCAGCCATCTTCTGCAGACGCTCCTTCAGGTAGGAGCCGACCTCGTCGGCGTTGTGCTGCAGATCGTTCTTCAGGACGTACTCGATGTTGGCGAGGGCGCCTGCGGCCGAGATCGGGTTGCCCCCGAATGTCGAGATGTGGAGCTTCGGGGAGATCGAGTCTATAACGTCGGCGCGGCCCATCACGGCGCCGATAGCCAGGCCGTTGCCGAGGCCCTTGGCCATCGTGATCATGTCGGGCTCCACACCCGAGGCCTCGATGCCCCAGAAGTTGGCGCCCGTGCGCCCGAACGCCGTCTGTACCTCGTCGGAGATAAACAGCACGTCGTACTCGTCCAGGACCTCCTTTACCCGCCCGAAGTAGGCCGGCGGTATCTCGATAAACCCCCCGACGCCCTGTATGGGCTCGGCGATGAACGCGGCGACGCGCCCCGTGGTGGCGGTCTCGATGAGACGCCTGACGTCGTCCGCGCAAGCGCGCGCGAAGCCCTCGGGGTCGCCCTCGAAGCGTTCGTAGAGCGGGCTGTACGAGCGGTGCGGGGTCATCGCGTAGCTGACGTCGATGGCCGAGCGCGGCGTCGGGCGCCACGAGCTCTGTCCCGTTATCCCCATCGTCCCGAACGAGCCCCCGTGGTAGGAGCCGCGGAGCGCGATGATCTCACTCGAGTTCCGGTACTGCGTGGCGAAGAGCAGAGCGGCCTCGTTCGCCTCGCTGCCGCTGCCGACGAAGAAGACTTTCTGATCTCCGCTTATGGGAGAGAGCGAGACCAGCTTCTCGGCGAGCTTCACCTGGCTCTCGATCATGTACAGCGTCGAGGAGTGGAAGATCTTTCCCGCCTGCTCCCTCACCGCCTCGACGATCTCGGGTACAGCGTGCCCGCTTATGGTCGTGACGATGCCGCCGAAGAAGTCGAGGTACTCGTTCCCCTCGGAGTCCCAGACCTTGAAGCCCTCGCCGCGCACGAGCTCCATCGGCCTCTCGTAGTAGAGCGCGATCCAGTCGGGCAACACCTCTCTCTGCCGCTGCAAAAGCTCTTCAGGGTTAGTCACACCCGCACCTCCATTCCCTCATATGGTGTGTATCTGCCCTCCGAGGTCACGACCGTTACCCCGCTAAAAAGTAACTTTCCCAAAGCTCCTACTCCTTTCCTGCGCAGGAAGCCCTCGTGCGTTCCGAGTGCGACACTATGAAGGACTGCTCTTGACCCCGCACTAGAGTGGGGAGACAAGACCCGACCCACACCGACACGGTAGTTTGTCCAAGGGGAGCACCGCTCCATCAGCGACGAGAAACCCTTGCTGTGCAAAAGCCGTCTCTTGCGTACTCGCCTCCCTTTCCTCGGAGGGCAGTATAGGCGCCGCGCAGGCCGGTTGTAAACCGGTCTATAAGCAGCGGTTGCGAAGGAATCTATACCTCTCGGACCGGTAGAGCTCGGCTATCAACGAGCCTGCACGAACTCCTCCCGAGAGGGACACGGCTCAAGGTCTCTCAGGCATCGGGGGACACGTGCGGCGTGTCCTGCGAGCCCCGCTCCGCCGCGTAGCGTCGAGGCTGGGCTATCCCGTGAGACACGGCAGGACGGTGTCGGATCATGGTCCCTGCTCCGTCCCGATGGCTATGTTTGCGGGAAGCGATCAGGACGAAATGGAACGATGAGCGGGTCAACTTCGCCGGTAAGGATCTCACGCGCCAGCAGCCGCCCGACGAGCGGTCCGAGCGTGACGCCGCTATGCGTCACGGCCTCGTAGTAACCGGGAATCCCCGAGAGCGCGCCCACGCACGAGTGCCCATCCGCAGGAACCGGACGAAGCCCGAACCTCGCCTCCACGATCTCCGCCTCCGCGAGAGCCGGAAGCACGCGATGCGCACGCTCAACAAGCTCCGCGCACAGCGGGTCTTCCGTCCCTGCGAAGTCGTCCGCGAGCCTGGCATCCACCGAATCGTGGTGGAGCAAGACGTATCCTTGGCCGTCGGGACGCGCGTTGACGCGCGGCGTGTGCATGAGGTGTACCAGAGGCTTGCCGGGGACGGAAACCCGGACGAGCAGACCCCGGAACACGTCGAGCGGCAACTTCCTCCCGACCATCTCCGCCACACAAGCGGCCTCCGCACCGGTTGCGTTGACCACGGCGTCGGCACGAATGGTGTCACCGTCTTCCAGCCGCAGCGTCACACCCTCGCCTCCGACCTCGATGCCTTCTACCGCATTACCGACCAGCGTCCGTGTCCCGTTACGGCCGGCAGCCTGCACGAGAGCCCTCGTAAGCGCTGGAGCGTTGACCCAGGATTCTTCGGGGAAGTAGGCGACGCTGGCCTCAGGGTCGGGGAAGACGGCCTCGGGTTCCAGCTTCTCGTTCACCGTGGAAGCGGTGAGCATCTCGGCGGCGTAGGACCAGGCGCGAAGCCGCTCTACGCGTCTTTCGAGATCTTCTTCGTCCGTGGGCTGGATCAGGTTTCCGGTAGGGTGAAGCCATCCGCCGCCCATCTCGTCCCTGAGCCGCTCGTGCTCGCGCATTCCGGCCACGTTCAACTCGAAGTACTCGCGGGGGAGCTTGTTGTTTGCGTTCACCCAGGCGAAGCTGGCCGAGGTGGTGCCGGAGCCGGGATCAGCGCCGTCGATCAGGACAGCCTCCGCCCCGCCTTCGGAGAGCCGGTAGGCAACGGAAGAGCCGATGATGCCCGCTCCCACGACCGCGACTTTCAATCCGTCACCCCGGTATTTCCGTGTTGACCTCCTGGCTGATCGTCATCTTCTGCTGTTCGTGAGAAAGCCGACGCCTCGCAATGGGACGTTTTCGTCGGCGAGAAAGCGCACGGCGGCTAACGCGTCTCAACCGTGTGATCCCAGCGAAACACTCTCCTCGCGAACATGTTCGGCAGCGAAGGCGAAAACGGCCCTTATAGTTTCCGCGTCGAGCGTGGGGTAGTTTTCGAGAACCTGCTCTTCAGTCCATCCCGCGGCGAATAACCCCAGCAGGAACTCCACCGAAAGCCGTGTCCCCTTGACGACCGGTTTGCCGGACAGGATCTCGGGGTCCGAGTGTATGTGGTCTCGCCAGCCCATAACTTCCTGCATTATATCCGCCGCGGAGATTACTCCTCCGGCCAGCGGAGCTTGGGGATGACGCGCTCGCCGTAGGCTCTTATGAACTCTTCCTGATTGCGCCCTACATTGTGGACGTAGACCTCGTCGAAGCCGAGATCCACGTAGTGCTGGATGTGATCCAGGTGCTCATCCAGGTCGGCGCTCATGAGGACGCGGTTCTTGAAGTTCTCGACGCTGACCTGGTTTGCCATCGCGGCGAAGTCTTCGGGGTTCCTTATGTCCGCCTTGGGGAAGGGCATCCCGCCGTTGGGCCACTCGCGCACTGCCTGCTGCTCGGCCTCTTCCTGATCCTCGGCCCACGAGACGTGGAGCTGTATCATGCGCGGCATCTCGGATGGGTCCTTGTCCGCCCTGCGCGCACCCTCCTCGAACTTCTCCATCAGACCCCGTATCTTCTCGTCCGCGGCACCCACGGTGATGATGCCGTCGCAGAACTCGCCCGTCCTGCGGCTCTGAATGGGACCCGCCGTGGCGACATAGATCGGGGGCGGCGTCTCTGGCATCGTGTAGAGCCTCGCGCTCTCTAGCTTTATGTAATCACCGCTGTACTTGACGACCTTGCCGGAGAAGAGCCTCTGGATGACCTCGATCGCCTCCATGAGGATGCGAAGCCTGGTCGGGGCCTCGGGCCAGTACTCGCCGACGATGTGTTCGTTGAGGGCCTCGCCGGCGCCCAGGCCCAGCCAGAAACGTCCCGGATACATCGCCTCGAGCGTAGCCGCTGCCTGCGCGATGATCGCGGGATGGTAGCGGAAGCCGGGCGGGGTAACGCCGGTTCCGAAGCGAAGGTTCGTCGCCTCACCAAGAGCGCCCATCCAGGACCAGACGAAAGCGCTCTGCCCCTGATCCGGGGTCCACGGATGGAAGTGGTCCGAGGCCATCACCGATCCGAACCCCGACTCCTCGGCCACCCTGCACCACTGCAGTAGATCGGTCGGATGGAACTGCTCGAACATCGCCGCGTAGCCCACGGTGCCCGTAGTCTTCACATAGCCTCCTCTTATAGCCGGTTAGCCCCTCTTCGTACAAGAGCGTCAAACGCTCCGACAAACTCTAGTTTACAGCGGGACGTTGTCGTCGCTCCGTACATTCCGCTGTCCAACAGCTGAAATGCTAATTAGAAATGATCCGGCACGAAGAGCCAGGGGTCTCCCACGGGGAAGAGTTGTTCCAGGAGATCCAGGGCCCCGGCAGAGCCCGGCCCGACGAGCTCGCGCCGCGCGAGTTGCCTGGCAGGGAGATAGCCGGCGAAGAGTTGCGCCAGCTGCCGTACGTCGAGCTTTACCCGCTCGGCCGCCTCGGCCCCGCGAACGACCTTCGCCCCCCCGAGGGTGTACTCGCCTGCATTCTCCGCTATGACGTCGTCGGTAACTTCGAGGACGAGGGGCCGGTCTACGGTGCGGTCGAGAAGACCGAGGGCCCCCTCTACGTCGACCAGGCGCAACATCTGGTCTGGCTCGACCTTCGCGCTCACGTAGGAGCTCCGCAGGTACGGGTGCAGCGGGTCCCCGCGGCTGGTCGAGTACCCCACGCTGAAGGTCGCTGGGTCGAGCGCGCCGAGGAAGGAGATGAGGGCCTCGCTCGCTCCCCTCGTGCCTGCGACGAGCTCGCGCGCGTCCAGTCGTCGTGGGGGCTCCCTCCCCTCCTCCCAACCGGAGATCTTGTAGAGCACGTAACCTTCGACGCCCTCCCCGCTCTCGTAGACGACCGCCTCGTAGTCATCGCGGGCGAGCGTCTCGCGCCAGTAGGCCTCGCTGCGGCGGGCGCAGAGCTGGTGCTCGCGCGCCTCAGCCTCATGCAGCGCCATCATCCCGGGCAGGTCCTCCTCGCGGTACGCCCGCAAGCGGGCCTGCTCGGCGCTGGTCGGGAGGTCGGTGGGCTTCAGGGTGTACTCGATGGCTTCGTTGGCGAGCTCGTATCCGAAGGACCTGTAGAAGGCGTGGGAGAAGGGAGCGAGCATGGAGAGGTGAATGTCCCGCGCGCGCATGTCCTCTAGTGCGGCGCGCATCAACTCCCCCGCGTAGCGCCGCCTCCTGTACGCGGGGTGGGTCATGACGGCGGCTACGCCCCCCATCGCCGCCGGCTCTCCGTCCACGAAGACCTCCATCGGCAGCACGGTTACGCTCGCCCTGACCTCGTCATCCTCCTCTATGACGTGGACCTGCTCGGGGTCGAGACGCGCGTTCTGCGCCGGGTCGAAGTTCTTCTCCCAGTCGGGGACGCTGCCCCCGAAGGCCGCAACCCCGAGACGCGCAAGCGCCTCCATGTCCCCCTCACGGTACCTGCGTAGCTCCATCATCCTCCGGCTCTCTAGAGTGCGTCAGGATTCTATCGGAAGAATGTAGCAGGGATCACCCCCCTCTCTTCTCTCCCCTGTCCTTCTTCTCCCCAGCCTTCCTGCCATCGACGGAATCAGCGACCCACCGGCACCACTCGGCGTACTCCCTCTCGTAGCCGATGCCGCGGCGCAGCGTCGCGTAGGTGGCGAACTCCGGGCTGTCCGTACGACCCAGCTCCTCGCGCCGCTCGCTCTCCATCCAGGCCCTTATCTCCTCGTAGTGCGCGAGTTGCTCCTCGTGCCTCAGCTCCTCCTCCCGAAAGAGCTTCACGGCCTCCTCAGGTTCGGCGAGCCACATCGAATACGTCTTCAACGTCAGCTCGTCCCGAATCGGCCTCGGCTCCGGCGATCGGGTTACCCAACTCTTCAGAGCCCCTAATCCCTCGTCGGTAATCTCGTAGACCTTCTTGTCAGGGCGCTCCGTCTGCTCGACGACGCTGTGCGTCACGTAGCCGCCGTCCTCCAGCCTCGCCAGCTCGGGGTAGATCTGGCTGTGCCTCGCACTCCAGAAATATCCTACCCTCCCCTTCATCCGCTGCGTCAGATCGTACCCGCTGAGATCCTCCCTCGAAAGCAAACCCAGGATCGCATACCCAAGCGTCGTCATACTCCTCCAAAGATTTCGCTATGTCATTCTTGACATACGGCTCTCCAGCCCTTAGAGTATCATATGTCAGGATTTACATAAAGGATGAGAGGAAGGAGTGGAAGATGTGTGGCGGGTCTTATGC